>DATNCF010000166.1:0-10354 GCA_035571675.1 Burkholderiales bacterium
CCGATTCCTTGTTGGTGGCGGCCGCGCCCGGCGCGCCGCATGTGGTGCCCAGGTCCAGCCCGGGGCCGATCAGCAACCCACCGCCGCCGGCGGCCAACCCGGTCGCGCAGGGCTCCCCGGTGCCGGCGAGCAAGCCGCGACTAACCTTGCAATCCGACCTGTCTGACAGGGGAGCGCCCTTCCCGAAGACGCAACACAAATACGACGACATCATTCTTCGGGAACTCAAGGGACGCGAGGACCTCATCGATCCGGTGATCCTCAAGGCGATGATCAACAAGGAAAGCAGCTTTAACCCGCTTGCCGGCAACGGCAGCCACATTGGTCTTATGCAAGTCGATTCAAGGAAAAGCGGGTGGACGCCGGCGCAGTTGAAGGTCCCTCAAACTGCGATTCATGCCGGCCTCAAGTTCTATCGGGAGGCGAAGAACTCGATCGACGGGTACCTCAAGAAGCAGGGAATATACGACCAGTACACGCCGGAGGAGCGGACACAATTGGCTCTGACCGCCTACAACGCGGGCCCAACAACAGTCCAGAACGCAATGGGCGAAGCCAGGAAAAGAGGCACTGAGGCGCCCAAGCAAAGCGACCTGGTCGCTGATGGTGAGCAAAGCCCGATGTGGAAAATCCTGCCGAAGGAGTGGAAAACAAAGGACGGGAAGAAAGACCTACGGAAGCTAAAGGAAATTTCCGACTACGCTCCAACCATCATGAAAAATGCCGGGTACTAATCAATATCCCTAAATAAGAAAATGAATAGACTTCTCGCTTCGTTTATGCCGGTTTTCTTTGCCACGGTTTGCTCGGCGCAGGAGCCGTCTGGGAAATACCAATCCGTGTCGACCACCGTGAACGTCACGGGGACGCATTGGCGTGACAACGGCATTCAACTGGAAATCTTCGGCCAGGGAAAGCGGAAGAAGGCCATCTTCTATTTCACGAACAACGGCGATGCTGAAGGGGAGATCAAGGAAGTGCTCGTTCCCGTTGAAAACGAGCGCAGCCTGGATTTCCGCTATACCGGATGCATCCTGGTTGATGGCGAGCGTGAGAAACCTGGCGCATGCAGAGCCGTGTGGCCTTTCCCCAAGAGGGAGCGTCGCGGCGACGCAGTCATAGGCCATCTCAGATGCAGTCCGAGCGCCGATTACCGGACGCTGCGCTGTACCTACGCGTGGCCTCAGGGTGACAAAGACTATTTCACCTTGTGGCGGGTTTCGGACTTTGACGCGGAGAATGAACGATGGCTATCCGGCCTCAGCCTCGTTCCGGAATCGACGGACGACCCTCGCTCGGTGGAGGTGGCGGTCAGAAACATGTTCCCTTTACCGCGCAAGGTGGTTGACCAAGTGATATGGCAGGAACGGTTGTTTGCCGGCTCATTCAAGCAACCGACGCCACAGACCGGAGTGTTGCAGGTCGGTGTGATTTACCAAAGGCGCAAGGGGCAGACGGTCACCGCGAACCCGGAACTGACGGAGGCGGAATTAATTCAGCATTTTCTCGTCTTGGCTGGTTACCTTCGTGCCGAAGAGATTTTCTTTGATTACAGCCGGGGCGAGATTCTCGAACTCGCGCTTACTGCTTACAGGATTGGAACTCAGGCGGTGATGGAGGCAATGCAGATGGCCCGCAGGCAAGGTATTCGATCGCCGCGATTTAAGGACCTTGTTGCCGGAGGGGAGCGCAGCCTATTAGCACAGACGCTGCCGTTTCAGTACGAACGCTCCCCGGGATTTGCCAGGGTGGCCTCGTATGCTCCAGAGGTCTTAAAAGAGGCGAATTTCAAGCCCGCCGGGGCGCGCAAATGAAGCAGGGCATCCGTCCCCGCGCCTGGAACCGAAAGAGAATGAGGCGAGTTCTCATACTGCCTTGCCTGCTCATGGTGGCGTCGGGCGTGTGCGCCGGCCAGGGATTGGCCGGCAAGTACCTCTCGATTTCCACGACGGTCAACACTCTTGGTGCTCATTGGCATGAAAACGGGGTTCATCTGGAGGTCACCGATCGAGGAGGTAATTCGAGGGCCATATTCGCCTTCACGGACAACGGTGATGTCCTTGGTGCGAAAGAGACGCTCATTCCAATCGTCAAGGGGCGAAGGGTTGATTTTGAGTTCGAAGGTTGCTTAACGGGCAACCTTGACGACGCCGACGGCAAACCGTGCAAGCCCATGACCGGGAAACCGCGTCAGGACGGAGAGACCGTGCTCGGCCGCCTGCAGTGCGAGGCGGCTGAGGATTGGCAAACGTTGCGATGCAGCTATGCCTGGCCGTTTGGCGACGTGAACTACTTTACGCTTAAGCGAGTTCAAGATTATTGGGAAACCGGGAAAACCTGGCCCAGGAAACTCGAACTGGACATTGACCGAGCCGGCAACCCGCGTTCAGTCGAGGCTGCGATTTACAGGATGCCGCCTATGCCGCCTGCCGTCCTCAAGCAGGTCAGGCTGCAGGAAAAGTCCTTCGCCGGAACTTTCAAAGAACCGATTCCGCAAGACGGGATCATGCAACTCGGCGTGATTGAAAACAGGCGACGGGGGGTCAGGACCCAGGCACGGGAAGGCGTGGAGGAGGAAGAGTTGGTACAGCATTTCCTAGTCATCTCGGCGTATCTTGCTTCGGAGCAGATTTTTTTCTCTTACAGCCGGGGTGAGATATTGGAGCTTGCGCTGACAGCGTACAGAATCGGCACGCCGGCCATCATGGAGGCCGTTGGAATGGCTCGCAATGCCGGTATCCGGGCACCCAAGCTGAAGGATATTGTTGCCGGTGGGAACGGTAGCCCGTTAGCCCGTGCTTTGCCGTTTCAATATGCAGACTCTCCGGGCTTTGCCAGGGTGGCCGGGTATGCTCCGGCCATCTTGAGCGCCGCCAAGTTTCCGCCCAGCCGCGCGGCAAAGTGATCTAGCCACACGTCAATTTTTTGTCCGCATACGGGCCGGCTGCCTTAAAGCGCCGGCCCGTTGCTATTTGGAGAAGACATGCCGGAAACCACGCTCAGAGAGCAATTGGCAGACGCGCTGGAAGGCGCGCCGGAAACGGAAGTGGAGGAGGGGGGGCGAGCCGCTTCCGAGGACGACGGCTCGAATGCCGGTCCAGCTTCGACACAGACCGAGCCAGATTCGTCTACCGCAGATCGGGGTGAACAGGCGACGCAGTCGGAGGCGTCGGAGAAACCATCGCTCCAGCCGGAGTCCCATGACGAGCTAGCGCAACCTCCTCGTCGCCCCCCTTCGTCGTGGAAAAAAGACTACTGGCAGGACTACGCCAAACTCGACCCGCGCATCCAGGACTACATCGACCGCCGCGAGCGCGAGTTCGCGAGCGGCGTGTCCACCTACCGCGCCGAGGCCGAGCGCTCGCATGAGCTGTGGGGCGCCATCGCCCCGTTCCAGCGCGACCTGGAGGCGCACGGCATCACCCCGGCGCGCTGGGTTGCCACGCTGGGCGGCGCGCATCACAAGCTGGTGAACGGCAGCGCGCAGGAGCGGCTGGCCACGTTCCAGCAGCTGGCGGCGCAATACCAGGTGCCGGCGCAACTGGCTGTGCAGGGCCAGAACGGCCAGTGGCAACTGCTGGCGCCGCAGGCGCCGGGGCAGCCGGCCCCGCAAGCCGCGGCGCAAGCAAGCGCGCAGCCGGCCCAAGCAATACTGCCGCTCGACGTGCGCGCCCTGGTGCGGCAGGAACTGGAGGATGAAAAGTCGAATTCCGAAGTGCAGGGCATGCTGGCGGACACAGCCGGCTTCCCGCACTTCAAGGCGGTCGCGGGCAGCATGGCGGGACTACTCCGCGCCGGGCTCGCCCAAGACCTTCGAAGCGCCTATGACGCCGCGCTGCGGCTGCCGGCCCATGCGCCGCTTTACGAGCGGGCGCAGCAACAGCGCCGGCAGGCGGCGGAGGCGGAGACCCGCGCCCGGCAGCAGGCGGCGGTGGCAAGGGCGCGCGCCAACGCGGTCAGTCCGAAGACGGCCACACCGTCGTCGAACATGGCGAGCGGCGGCAAAAAGGGACTGCGCGACACACTCAGCGATGCGGTTGAAGCGGTGTCGTCGGGCAGGGTTTGATTCCCGTTTATTCCTAATGTGAAAGGTCAAGACCATGGCATTCGCCAACTCGACCGTCACTGACATCATCGCCACGACCATTCAGAGCCGGTCGGGCGAGCTGGCGGACAACGTAACCAACAACAATGCGTTGCTGCGCCGGCTGAAGTCCAAGGGCAATGTGCGCCCTTTCAGTGGCGGTAACGTGATCTTGGAAGAGATCATGTACAACGACTCGAACCAGGCCAACGTGAATTCGTATTCCGGGTTCGAGATTCTCAACATCCAGCAGAACAGCCCCATTTCGGCGGCGCAGTTCGCCATCACGCAGTATGCCGCGGCGGTGTCGATCTCGGGCCTGGAAATGCTGCAGAACGCCGGCAAGGAGGCGTTCATCGACCTGCTCGAAGGCCGCATGAAAGTGGCCGAAGGGCAGCTCATGAACCGCCTGGCGAGCGACATCTACCAGGACGGCACGGCGAACTCCGGCAAGAACATCACCGGCATCAAGGCGGCGGTGGCGGATTCGCCGGGCAGCGGCGTGTACGGCGGCATCGACCGCGGCACCTGGGCGTTCTGGCGCAACCAGA
Source organism: Burkholderiales bacterium (assembly GCA_035571675.1). Lineage (GTDB taxonomy): Bacteria > Pseudomonadota > Gammaproteobacteria > Burkholderiales > SG8-39 > CAIYPG01. Next base: position 4,636 of record DATNCF010000166.1, read on the forward strand.
GCTACTCGGCCGTCAACAACGGCGGCTCGGCGGCGTCGGCGGCCAACATCCAGCAGTACATGACGGCGCTCGCCATCCGCCTGGTGCGCGGCACCGACAAGGCCGACCTGATCGTGGCGGACAACACGTATTTTCAGTACTACGTGAATTCGCTCCAGGCCATCCAGAAAGTGTCGGACCCCGAGCAGGCCGGCGCCGGCTTCGCCTCGCTGAAGTTCTATGGAGGCGGCCAGTCGGCGGACGTGGTATTGGACGGCGGCATCTACTCTGGCGGCGACTCGGTGACTTCCACCTGGTCGGGCGCCGCGGCCAACCACATGTACTTCCTCAACACGAACTACCTGTTCTTCCGGCCGCACAAGGACAGGAACTTCGTGCCGATCGGCGGCGAACGGCAAGCCGTCAACCAGGACGCCGTGGTGAAACTGATCGGCTGGGCGGGGAACCTCACCTGCTCGGGCGCGCAGTTCCAGGGCGTGCTGACGAGCTAAGGAGGGACCATGGCTTATATCATCACCAATCCTCAAGTGGGCCATGCGGTGGGCATCGCGCAAACCGACTCCGGCTTCACTCCGCCCAATGCCTCCTCCGCGGTTCCGACCCCGCCGCTGTATCCGGGCATGGTCGTCACGGCGGAGGACCCGACCTACGGCGTGGGCGAGTTCATCCTGCTGCTCGGCACTGCCTCCACGGCCGCCGGCGACTGGGTGAGCTTCCAGAGCGGCAGTTATGCGACTACTCGTTGGGCAGGCACGGCCAATGAAGGCAGGCCGCTGGCGGTCGCCATGGCAGCCACCGGCGCCAACACCTGGGGCTGGTACCAGATCGCGGGCAATGCGGTGGCCAACATCAGCGGCACGGTGGCGGCGAACGACAAGGTGTACTGGCAATCCACCGCCACCACCTCGTCCACCCAGGTGAACGGCAAGCAGGTGCTCGGAGCCATCGCAGCCGGCGCCAACGGCGTGCCGGCCGCCGGCAAAGCCGTGATCACGATCGACCGGCCGCATTCGCAGGGTCAGATCGCGTAACCCTTTTACAAGGGGGCTTTACACCGCCCACTCGCAAGAGTGGGCGGGATAAAGCGCTCCTTCATAGCTGTTCCAGCCCGCCCTCGTGCGGGTTTTTGTTTGTCAACGGAGGGAGAGCTTGCCGGACAACTTGGATCTGAATGGCGGCGGCCCGGGCTTTCTGACCGGTCTGCTCAGCTTGGGCGATGAAATGGGAGGAGGCAAGTACCCCATTGCTCCTTCGGCGGCGCTCTTTTCAAGTTCGAGTGAGGGTGACCGGCCGTGGTTCGGTGGCGTGCGCTTGATGGATATACGCGCCGATCCAACCGTCGCTGCGCCGTGGAGCGCGGTGAGTATCGGCAATCCCGCCGCCGGTCAACCGTATTGGGGCGAAATCGTTAACAGCGGGTATTCACCATCGGGAATCGACAATGGGATTCTTGCAAAATCCACGGTGGGATTCGGACAAGGGATGCGGCTTGGCTCGCCACGAGCGGTGCTGGTGCAGACGTCCGTGGACAACGCTCAAAACATGACGGCGCAAGCGATGGCCGACATCCAAAGGGCCAACATCTGGGGTGGGCCGACGGACGCGTACGCCAAAGCCATGGGAAAATACGACCAGCGGCTTGGACAAATCATTGAAAATAACCTCGGAGCGATAAACCAGGGGCTGCGGGAGCCATTGACGTTCCGGAATACCATTCCATCCGATCCGAAATATAACCGCAACGAATATGCGTTTGTGAATCCCTCCGTACCCGGGGTCATCAACCTGCAGCCCCTGTATTGGACCGCTCCTCCGGTTGGTGACAATTCGCAAGCGGGAATCGTTGTCCACGAAGTGAGCCATCTCAGGGCAGGAACCGACAAAGATGAGACAAGATATGGCAAAGAGGTGTATGGAAAAAAGGCGCTCGATCGAGCTAAAACCGACCCGGAATGGGCTGTTCAGAATGCAGACAACTACGAATACTATGTGGAACACTTCAAGCCTACTCGTTAGCGCTGCCTTGTACATCTTTTTTCCTTTCTTCATGCCCGCGACCGCGGCTCTTGCGGCGGGGGACATGATGCCGTCAAAGCTGGTCTTGGAGGTGCCACTTTTGACGGCCAAGTTTGACGGCCCCAAACTGATTGTCACTGGCGCGCTGATAAATCGATCCGGCAAAGAACTGTTTGTCTTTCCTGGATACATTCCAGGAAAAAAGGAATTGCAAACCCCGGTCTTCTTCGTTACCCAAGAGAACGGCGTGGAAGTTCCTTTTATCTTCAAGCAACACCCAAAGAGCGATACGACGGTGGGTAAGGTCATGACGAAGAAAAAGGGACCTCCTTTCCCGGGGGATCTTGTGGTTATCAGGCCCGGAGAAAAGGTCGAATGGGAAGTAGACCTGGCACGGTATTATCGTCTGGGTGCAGGGCGAGCTTTTATCATCAGCATCGATGAGAAGGAAGTTTATGTCGTCGACGACCCCGACCACGGTTCGCGGTGGGGCGTGACGATTCTTTCAAATGAGATACGAGCGTATCGCTGACAGGCTGGAGCGGTAACCCCGGCGGGTCGTGTGGAACCCGGCAAGTCGCTGATTGTCAGCCCTGTTCCAAAGACCACCTAATCAACGGACTGCATTCCTGATGGACGAAACCCGCTTCGGCGGGTTTTTTATTTTGGATTTCGCATTTTGTGTTCCATGAAAGGATTCCATGCAACTAGCCTCCGACGTGAACAACCCCGCCTTCAGCGGCGCCGTCTCCAACCCCGACTCGCTGCTCTCGGTTGAGTTCTACTGGAACGAACCCCTCGACACCTGGGCGAGCGAGAACAAGGGTGTGCCGGTGAAGCTGAAGAAGATGCCCTACATCCGCATCGCCATTCCCGGCAACGACAAGTCCATCATCGAGCGGCCCGCGTCGGAGCGCGACGCCGAGCGGTTTCCCGTGCATTGGCTGCGCTTTCAGATGAAGGAGGGCCTGGTAGCGGGTGAGGAGAATGTGCCCGGCTGGCCGCTTGGGGAATGGACGGAGCTGAACGAGGACCAGGTGAGGCACCTGCGTTACCTGCGCTTCCAGACGGTGGAGCAACTGGCGGGAGCGAGCGACCACCAGGTGAACGCCGTTGGGATGGGAGGCCTGGCGCTGCGCGAGAAGGCGCGGCGCGCGCTCGCGGCACGCATGGACGCCGGAGTGAAGGACGAGATCGCCAAGCGCGACGCCACCATCGCGGCGCAGGGGACGCAGATCGCGGAACTGTCTTCGAAGGTGGCGGCGCTCCTCGCCCGTCTGGAAAGCGGCGACGCAAAGACTGAAACCAAGGCCATCAAGCGGAGCTGACATGGAAGACTACATCGACTATCTCAAGGCACTGATCGGCCACCTGCACCACGACGCGGCCACGTTCTATGCCAACTGGAAGGCGGCGGAGAAAAAGGCGGCAGAGGAATTGCAGGCGCTGCGGGCACGGATTGCGGAACTGGAAGCGCCACCGGCGGCCCCGGCCGCTGTGGAAAGCGGGTCCTAGTCCATGGCGACCACCGTGCTCGGCCTGGTCCAGCAGGCGGCGGGGGAAATGGGGTTGGCGGTGCCGGCCGTGCTCACGGGAAACGCGCCGGCCGATTCGTCGCAACTCCTATACCTGGCCAACGCGCTGGGCCAGGAACTGAGCCGCCGGCATGCCTGGCAGGCGCTGACCAAGCAGTATCTGTTCACGGTGAGCGCCACCAGCATTATGGCAAATACCAGCGCCGGATCGTCCAGCCTGACCAACGCCAGCAGCATTGCGGGGATCGACGCCACCTTTGGGATAGCCGGACCGGGGATCAACCAGGCCACCTATGTGAGCGGCACACCGTCGGGATCGACCATTCCGCTGTCGCAGCCCGCGTCCAGCACCAATACCGGCGCCACCTACACCCTGGCCAAGGTGCGCTATGCCATGCCTGCCGATTACGACCGCATCATCGATGACACGCAGTGGGACAAGTCGAAGCACTGGAAGATGCTGGGACCGGAAACGGCGCAGCAGTGGGAGTGGCTGATCTCGGGCTACATCTCGACCGGGCCGCGGATGCGCTTCCGCATTTTGGGCAACTACTTCCAGATCTGGCCCATGCCGGGCTCGGCCGAGGTGATCGGCTTCGAGTACATGAGCAATGCCTGGGCGACCAGCGCCGCCGGGGTGGGGCAGTCTGCCTTCCTGGTGGAAACCGATAACTGCGTGTTTCCCGACCGGCTGATGGTGTTGGGTTTGAAGAAAAAGTATTTCGAGGTCAAGGGCTTCGACACGTCGGTGGTGGCGCGCGATTTTGCCGAGGAACTGGACCTGGCGCGGGCACATGATGCGGGAAGCCCGGTGCTGTCCCTCGCCCCGCGCGCGGCGTCGGTGCTGATCGGCTACGAGAACATTCCGGACTCGGGCTATGGCGCCTAGTTTCGTGCGCCAGCCCCGCGCCGCCGCGCGTCCCGCAGTGGCGGTGCCTGTTTCGGTGCCGGCACCCGTGGGCGGCTGGAACTCCCGCGACGCTCTTTCGGACATGTCGCCCACGGACGCGGTGTCGCTGGTGAACTGGTTTCCGACCACGACCACGGTGAACCTGCGCTTCGGCTGCGCGAGCTTCGCCACCGGCCTGCCTGGCCAGGTGGAAACCCTGATGGCCTATGCCGGAGCCGCCGCGAACAAGCTCAAGGCCATCTCGGGCGGGTCGGTATACGACGTGACGTCGGGCGGGGCGGTGGGGGCGGCGGAGATTTCGAGCCTGTCGAACTCGCGCTGGCAGTTCCAGAACTTCGCTACGACGGGCGGGAACTACCTGATCATGGTGAACGGCCAGGACAACTACCGGGTTTACGACGGCAGCGCCTGGCATAAGGACGGGGACGGCGCGCCCTATGACATCACGGGGGTGGCAAGCTCGTCACTGATCGACGCGCACGTGTTCAAGTCGCGGCTGTGGTTCGTGCAGAAGAACACGCTGAAGGCATGGTACCTGCCCATCAGCAGCATCGGCGGTGCGGCGAGCGCGCTGGACCTCTCCAGCGTGTTCCAGCGCGGCGGTACGCTCACTGCCATGGGCACCTGGTCCCTGGACGCCGGCTATGGGATGGATGACTACGCGGTGTGGATCACCAGCAAGGGCGAGGTCGCGGTGTACCAGCTTTCGGACCCGGCCTCGCCCAGCGGCATCAAGCTCATCGGCCTGTGGCAGATCGGCTCGCCCATCGGCACGCGCTGCTTCATGAAGTTCCGCGGGGACAACCTGATCATCTGCCAGGACGGGGTATATCCCATGTCGGCGGCCTTGCAGTCGTCGCGGCTCGATCCGCGCGTGTCCATCACCGACAAGATCCAGTATGCGGTATCCGAGGTGATCTCGCAGTACAGCGGCAATTTCGGCTGGCAACTGCTGCAGTTTCCCAAGGAGAACATGATCATCCTGAACGTGCCGCTGGGCGCCGGCAGCCAGCAGCAGTATGTGATGAACACCATCACGGGGGCGTGGTGCAATTTCACGGGCTGGCCGGCCAATTGCTGGGAACTGTTCCAGGACAACCCGTATTTCGGCGGCAACACCGTGGTGTACCAGGCGTGGAGCGGCAACGACGATGCGGGCGTGAACATTTCGGCCAACGCGCTGCAGGCTTTCAGCGCCTTCGGCATGCCAGGGGTGAAGAAGCGCTTCACCCGCATCCGGCCGGTGCTGCTTTCAAAC
>DATNCF010000167.1:0-2163 GCA_035571675.1 Burkholderiales bacterium
TCCGTTGGCGGTTTGCCAGCTGTTGAACTGCGCCACGGCGCCGGCCGTGGCGTTGCCGCCCAGAAAGCCGTAGCGCTCCACCAGCAGCACATCGGCGCCATGCCGCGCCGCGGCCACCGCGGCCATGGTGCCGGCCAGGCCGCCGCCGCACACCAGTACGTCGGCATTCATGCCCGCGGCGTTCATCCCTGCGGCTGTCATTCTTCAGTCCACCTTGATGCCGCGCGCCTTGATGATGCCGCCGTAACGGGCCCCCTCGGCTTTCAGGAACTGGTCGGTGGCCGCGCGGGCCATCACCACGGGCGCGACCGACACCGCCGCGAAGCGCTGCTTGACCGTATCGGACGCCAGCGCCGCGGCCAGCAAGCTGGCGAGCCGGTCCAGGCCCTCCGGCGGGATCGTGCCTTTCGGTGCGAGCAGAGCGGCCCAGCCCTGCACCTCGAGCGAAGGGTAGTTGAGCGAGCGAAACGTCGGCACGCCCGGCAGCTCGGGCACCGGCTGCGGCGACGACACGGCCAGCGCACGCAGCCGCCCGGACTTGATGTGCGCGATGACGCTGGGCAGGTTCAGGAAGCCCAGCGACACCAGGCCGCCGATCAGGTCCGGCATCAAGGCGCTCTCGCCCTTGTAAGGCACGGGCGTGAGCGTGGCACCGGTCTGCGCCCCGAACAATTCGGACGCCAGATGGGCCAGCGTGCCGTTGCCGCTATTGCCCGCGGTCAGTTGGCCCGGCTTGGCCTTGGCCTGCGCCACCAGGTCGCTCACGGACTGGATCTTCGACCCCGACGGCACCACCAGCACCAGCGGCTGCGCGGACACCATGCCCACCGCGTCGAAATCGCGCGCCACGTCGTAGCTGAGTGCCGGGTTGAGCGACGGGTTGATCACCATGCTGTTGCTTCCCATCAACAGCGTATGGCCGTCCTTGCTCTGCGCAGCGGCCATGACGCCGATGGCGCTGCCGGCGCCCGGCTTGTTTTCCACGATCACCGATTGCCCGAGCTGCGGCGCCAGCACCTCGGCCAGCACCCGCGCCGAGCTGTCCGCCCCGCCGCCGGGCGCAAAGGGCACGATGATGCGCACCGTCTTGCTGGGCCACGTGTCAGCGGCCCGGCCGCGCTGCCAACCCGCAGCGGCCAAGCCGATAGCGATCCCCGAAAGCACCAGCCGGCGCTTGATGGCGGGCCGCGCCACAGAGCCAAGATCGGACACGGACTGACGGACTTTCATTCGAAACCTCCACATTCGCATCGCTCATTTTGACGGACTTCAGGGTATTCATGGCCTCCAAACGCGCGACAATGGCGGTGATGTTTTGGAGCGCCCTCGAATCGAAGGGCAGGAGGAGACTGAAGTTGAATTCAAATTTCCGCGGGTGGCCGCTTGCCCAGCGAACGCTATGGGCGTGGCTCTTCGCGCTGGCGACTGCCGCCAGCCCGGCCGCGGCGCAAACGGCCCCATCGCTTGTCTTGGGCGCGCAGGGCAGCATTGCCGCGCAGTATTGGATCGATCCGTCCGGCAAGGCTACGCTGGATGTGGCGCAAACCGCATTCGAAGGCAAGCAGGGGCGGCCCGCTGACCCAGCGCGGGTCATGCCGTTCGGAGCCGGTGCCGCCGTCTGGTACCAGTTGCAGCTGCCGAAACTCCCAGCGCCAGCGCAGGCCGTGTTGACGGTGCCCATTCCCGGCATCGGGCAAGTGGAACTGTTCGATCCTGATGGCGCGGGCGGGTGGCATTCGAGGCGCTCGGGCGATGCCATCAACGTCGACCAATGGTCCGTGCGCTATCTTTACCCGGCCTTCGCGCTCACGATGCAGCCGGGCGAAACGCAAGCCACATATTTGCGCATGCAGAACAGCCACCCGGTTCGAGTGACATGGCAACTGCAGGACGCCGCGGGTTTTCTGGAGACGGCCAAGCTATGGCATCTGGCGCTAGGCGCGTATGTGGGCCTGATGGCGCTGGTCGTCCTGCTCAGCGTTGCCAACGCGGTGTCGTGGCGAGACTCCATCCATCTTTACTACGCGGTTCATGTTGTCCTGGTCGGCCTGAGCGTCCTGGCACTCACCGGGCTGGCGGGAGAATATCTGTGGCCGGCCAATGCATGGTGGAACGACGCGGCTTCGATATTGATTCCGGCCGTCAGCGTGGGATGGGCCGCAC
>DATNCF010000168.1:0-9040 GCA_035571675.1 Burkholderiales bacterium
GTGGAAGACGCGCAGCTTGCCGCCGAGCACGGTGCCGATGGCGTGGTGATTTCCAACCACGGCGGGCGCAACCTCGACGCGGCGCCGGCCACGCTCGACGTGCTGCCCTCCATCGCCCAGGCGGTGGGTAACCGGGTGACCGTGATCGTGGACGGCGGCGTGCGCCGCGGCAGCGACGTGGTGAAGGCCATGGCGCTGGGCGCGAAGGCCGTGTTGATCGGGCGGCCCACCTTGTTCGGGGTGGGCATGGGCGGCGCGGCCGGCGGGTTACGCGCGCTCGACATCCTGCGCTCGGAAATGGATACCACCCAGGCCTTTATCGGCTGCCCACGCCTGGCCGACATCGACGCTTCCGTCCTGCACCGCTGAATCCCTGGCCGGCGGCGCGCCACAGTCGCCGCGCATGTCCTCGACAGCGGATTGAGAAACCGGCCTATCCGTTTTTGGCTTGCCGACTTTTAGAGTGGGGTGGCCGTCCCGCTCGCCATTCGCGGCAACATTTCGGGCACCGCAGCCCGGCGGGAGTGGAAACTCATGGCTCTACAGGCTCCTTTTGTCGACCGCGGAATTGATGGCCAGCGCGCCGCCGAACACGGGCACGGCCGTATGGCCGATCAGCCGCAACAAATTCCCGCTCGCGGCTGGCGCGACATCGCCTGGCGCGTAAAAGATTCGCTGCTCGAAGACCACCTGTCCATCATCTCGGCCGGTGTGGCCTTCTACCTGCTGTTGGCCGTCTTTCCCGGCATCGCCGTGGTGGTGTCCCTGTATGGATTGTTCTTCGACGTCGGCCAAGTGAGCGCCCAACTCGAGGGCTTCCGCGGCGTCGTGCCGCCCGAGGCCCTGGAACTCATGCTTGGGCAATTGACCGAAGTCGCCAGTCAGGACGGCAGCAGCCTGGGGCTGGCCGCCGCGGGGGCGCTGCTGCTCACGCTGTGGAGCGCGTCGACGGGCGTGAAAACCCTCATTGAGGCACTGAACCTGGCCTACAAGGAAGATGAGCGGCGCGGTTTTTTCAGGTTGAACGCCCTGGCCCTGCTGCTTACGGTGGCCGGCATTCTAGCCACCATTGTGGGCATCGCCGCCATCGTGGCGCTGCCCGTGGTCGTGGATTTTCTGGGCCTCGGCGGCCCGGTGGCCACGCTGTTCATGCTGGGGCGCTGGCCGCTGCTGGCCATCGCCATGCTGTTCGCCCTGGGCATCATGTACCGCTATGGCCCGAGCCGGCGCCCCGCGCGCTGGTTATGGGTCAGTCCAGGGGCCGTGGTGGCAACGGTGCTGTGGCTGGTGGGATCGGAGTTGTTTTCGTACTATGCCAGCCACTTCGGCAACTACAACAAGACCTACGGCTCGGTGGGCGCCGTGGTCATTCTGCTGATGTGGTTCCTGCTCACCGCCTATCTCATCCTGGTCGGCGCCGAGATCAACGCCGAAGTGGAGCGCCAGACGGCACGGGATACCACCGACGGGCGGCCCAGACCGCTGGGCCAGCGCGGCGCCTATGCGGCCGACACCGTGGGGCCGGCGGTCAACCAGAGGTGACCGCCGGGATTCGGCCGAAAGTTCAGACGCCCGCGCGGCGCAGGATGTCGATGGGATTCTCCAGGGCGAACAACTCTGCCCGCAACTGATCGATTTCGCCGTTGACCTTGGTCAATGCCCAGCGGCCGGACTGGATCTGGTCTTCCAGGGTGCGCGCCCACTCCTCTTTCTTGGCCAGTGCGCGGCGTTTGCGGACCAGGGCGGCGTGGTTGGCGAACATCTCGAACGGCGTCATTGGGGATTCTCCGGGCTGTTGGGCACCTCCAGCTTCGAAGGTTCGGGCGACGCCGCATGCGCCTTGGGGGTAGTCCAAAAGGACTACGAACGCTTCAGGCGCCCCGCGGAACATTCCCAATTCCAGGCGTCCCTGACAATCTGCTTCAGATCATGCAGTTGGGGGCGCCAGCCCAGGCGTTCGCGCGCGAGGCGCGAGTCGGCAATCAGTCGCGCGCTGTCGCCGGCGCGGCGCGCAGCGTCTTCGGTGGGCACCGGCATCCCCGTAACCTCTTTTACGGCCTCGATGACCTCCTGCACCGAGAAGCCGTTGCCGTTGCCCAAATTGAACGCCGCGCTGGTCCGGTTGGCGGCCAGGAAATCGAGCGCCAGCAGGTGCGCCGAGCACAGGTCCGACACGTGAATGTAATCGCGAATGCAGGTGCCATCGGGCGTGGCGTAGTCGCGGCCGAACACGCGCATGGGGCCGGAGTGGCCCGCCGCCGCCTTCAGCAGCAACGGGATGAGGTGGGTTTCGGGCTCGTGCCGCTCGCCCAGACGCCCCGCGGGGTCGGCCCCGGCGGCGTTGAAATAGCGCAGGCACACCGATTTCAGGCCGTAGGCCCGGTCGTAGTCCTGCAGCACCTGCTCGACCATCCACTTGGTGAGCCCGTAGGGGTTGAGCGGCCGCTTGGGGTGGGCCTCGTCGATGGGCGAGTACTCGGGTTCGCCGAAAATGGCCGCGGTGGAAGAGAAAATGAAGTTCGGCACCGAATGCTTCACCATCGCATCGATCAGTCCGATGGTGTTGATGAGGTTGTTCCGATAGTACTTGGAGGGCTTTGCCACCGACTCGCCCACCTGGATGAAGGACGCGAAGTGCAGCACGGCGTCGAAACGCGCTCCGCCGAGCAGCCGATCGAGCAGCGCAGCGTCTTCGACGCCGCCCTCGACGAAGGCGCCGGCGAGCACCGCGTCCCGGTATCCCGAGGACAGGTTGTCCAGCACCACCACGTCGTGGCCGCGCTCGGCGAGCAGCGCCACCATGTGCGAGCCGATATAGCCGGCGCCGCCGACGACCAGAAGCTTCATCCCGTTCTCCCGCGCCGTGAACACGGCGGGGACCGGCGTTCGGGGCGCAATGACCAAGGGGCGGATTATAAATGCCCGGGAGCGGCCTCGCGCTGGCGCGGGAACGGCGCTGGACAGGCGGGGTCAAAGGCGGGAAGATTCCACGTTACCCTTCAACGGCGGGCGGTTCCCAGGCCGCCAAGAGGCCATCATGATGACGTTCTTGCATCCTGTACGCACCTCCACGAAATCCCCGCGAGGCGGCCCCGCTGTTGCAATCGCCGCCGCGCTCTTGCTCGCGTCTTGCGCCACTTCGGTGTCCAGGCCGGTCTCGCAATTGGTCCCGGGTCAGTCCACCGTCCAGGACGTGCAGGCCGTGGCCGGTACGCCCACGGAAAAGGTGGCGGGGGCGGGGGGGGCATCGACCTGGTTCTACACCACCGGCTATTACGGTTTCCAGACTTACGCCGTGCGCCTGGACGACAAGGGGGTCGTGCGCGCGGTGGAGCAGACCCTCACGCCGCTGGGCCTGTCCAAGCTGCAGGTGGGCCGCAGCACCAAGGCGGATGTGCTGGCCATCCTGGGTCCGCCGCGCAAGACCACGCACTTCCCGCGCCGCGGCGTGGACGCCTGGGACTACCGGGTGATCGACCAGGAGCCCGAGGTGTTCACGGCCGAATTCTCCGCCGACGGCATATTGCGCGGCACGGTGGCCGAACCCGATTCGTACCACAACTCGGGCGGCACCGACAGCTTCTGCCCGTCATGTTGAGCCGAATGGAATCCGCCCCGGGCCGCGGGTGAACAGGCTCGGCCTCGAGTTGCGCGGCCTACCTTTTTCCATCGAGATTCCGCACAAGGCCTGGCGCAGGCCGGCGTGCCGCATGCCGAGCGTGTGAGGCGCGCGGTGGACGGCACGCGCGCCGTGCTGGCGAAACTCGCGCGGTAACCGCCCTCAGGATTTCGGCAGGCCCAGCACGCGCTCGGCGATGATGTTGCGGCGTATCTCCGAAGTGCCTCCGCCGATGGTGGAGGCGTAGGAGCGCAGGTAGCTGTGCACCCAGTCGTCCGGGTCCATTTTCACCGGACGCTCCAGGCCGAGCGGCCCCAGGATGTCCATGGCGCAGCGCGTGACCGCCTGGCGCAGGTCGGAGAGCATCAGCGCGAGGTAAGTGCCTTCCGGCCCCGGCATGTCCTGGCGCAGGCCGCGCGAGGCGCTCATGTAGGTCATGGCGCGCAGCGCCGAAATCTCGCCGCGCAGCCGGCCAAGCCGGCCGGCGACCTCGCCGTCCTCGATGACGGGCTTTCCGTCCAGACCCTTTGTATTGCGCGCGAGCTTGATGACGTGCTCCAGGATTTCGGACACGCGCAACTGCAGTTCCATGAAGGCCGTGCCGCGCTCGAACGACAGTGTGGACAGGGCCACGCGCCAGCCGTCATTGACCTGGCCCACCACGTTCTTCAACGGAATGCGCACGTTGTCGTAGAACACTTCGCAGTTGTGGTATTCGCCGTCGATGGATTCGATGGGCCGCACAGTGATGCCGGGCAGCTTCATGTCGCAGATGATCCAGGTGATGCCGCGGTGCTTGGACATTTGCGGGTCGGTGCGCACCAGCAGTTCCTGGTAGTCGGCGAACTGGGCGTAGCTGGTCCAGATCTTCTGGCCGTTCACCACCAGGTGGTCGCCGTCGATCTCGCCGCGGGTGCGCAGCGATGCCAGGTCCGACCCCGCCCCAGGCTCGGAAAAGCCCTGGCACCAGATCACCTCGCCCTTGAGTATCTTGGGTAGGTGGAAGGACTTCTGCTCTTCGTTGCCGCGCACGATCAGGGTGGGGCCGCCGTGGTTCAGGCCCACGAACAGGCAGGTGGCGTCGGGCGCGCCGGCGCGCGCATATTCCTCGAACCAGATCACCTGCTGCACCAGCGACAGGCCGCGCCCGCCGTATTCGACCGGCCAGGTGATGCCGGCCCAGCCGCCTTCGAACAGGGTGCGCTGCCAGGCCTGCATGTAGACCACCTGTTCCGGCCCGATGGGCGGCTGCGGTTCGCGCGGCACGTTGGCTTCGAGCCAGGCGCGCGCCTCGTCCCTGAACTCGCGGTCTTCCCTGGAGATCTCGTAGTGCATGCTTGGTCCGGCTCCGCTTCAGCTCACCAGCTTTTTTGCCTGGTCTCTCAGTATGTGCTTCTGGACTTTGCCCGAGGCTGTCTTGGGTAAATCGGCAACCAAAACCACCTTCTCGGGTATTTTCTGCTTCGCCATTCCCCGTTCCACCATGAAGCGGTGGATTTCCGGCAGGTCAATGGTCTTTTCAGGTTTTGTCACGACGAAGGCGCAAACCGCTTCCCCGGTGCGCTCATTGGGCATGGACACAGCCGCGCAATCGGTGACGGCCGGATGCTCCATGATGGCGTCTTCAATCTCGCGTGCGCTTAGATTTTCTCCCGATCTGATGATCAGATCTTTTTTCCTGCCTGATATGGCAATCCAGTTGTCCTGCACGTAGCGCGCCAGGTCTCCGCTGCGGAAGTAGTTCTCCTCGTCGAACGCCGCCTCGTTGTCCTCGGCGCGCAGGTAGCCCAGCATCATCTGCGGGCCGCGCAGCAGGATCTCGCCTTCCTCGTTCCACGGGATGGCGCCGCCCGAAGCCGCGTCCACCAACTTGATCTGGCTGTGCACCGGCCGCCCGTCCGACCGGGAGTTGATGTCGGCGTAGGCGCGGTCGGCGATGCCGATGGAGGTGGTGGGCACTTCGGTGCAGCCGTGCGCGCGCATGAAGGCGCAGTGGGTGAACCAGGCGTGCGCCTGGCGCATCAGCTCGGCCGGAACCGAGGTGCCCCCGCACACATAGACCTTCAGTTCGGGCAGGTGCGTGCCGCGCGCCTGCGCGGCGAGCAGCAGCTCGCGCAGGAACGGCGTCGCGCCGTTCATGGACGACACGTGGTGCTGCTCCATCTGCTCCACGGCGCGCTCGGCGTTCCAGGTGTCCATCAGCACGGCGCGCACGCCCAGTGTCCAGGGCAGCATGAAGGCGAGCTGCGCGCCGGTGATGTGCGTGACCGGCGAGGCCACCAGGCACGAGTCCTCGGCCTTGAGGCCCATGTACTCGGCCGCTTGCACGCCCTGCAGCTCCACGGTGTTGTGGGTGTGCAGCACGCCCTTGGGGCGTCCGGTGGTGCCCGAGGTGTAGAGCACCATCTTGACCGCATTGGGGTCCACCCTCGGCAGCTCGCCCGAGGCCGTGCCGGCGAGCATGGACTCGAACGGCGTGAACTGCTGCGCCTCGCCGCGCAGCACCACCACCTCGGGCTTGCGGCTCAACTTGGGCAGCACCTGCTCGCGCAGCATGTCGCGGTAGTCGAAGTTGCGGAACTGCGCCGGCACGAAGATCATGCGGCTGCCGCAATCCTCCATCATGAAGCTGACTTCGGCGCCGCGGTAAATGGGGATGAGCGGATGCACCACCAGGCCGGCCATGGTGCAGGCGAGGTCGATGACCACCGACTCCCACCAGTTGGGCAACTGGTACGAGACGCGGTCACCAGGCTTGAGGCCGCGCGCGATAAGCGTCAACGCCAGCCGGCGCGCCAAGCCGGCGATTTCGCTGGCGCTGTACTCCCTGCCGTTCTCGACCACCAGCACCCGGCCCGGATCGGTCCTGACGATGTCGGCAGCAAGGTCGGCCATGGTGCGGTTGCGCCATTCGCCCGAGGCGAGGTAGCGCTCCGCCAGGGTCTCGTTCCAGCGCACCGTCCAGCCGCTGGGATCCAGTCGCTGCGTGATTTTCATGCTGTCCTCCCTTGCGAACTAAGCCGGCATGCGCCTGGCTTCCAGCGCCTCGGGCACCAGGTACTTGGTGCTGCTCCAGCCGCCGTCGACGGCCAGCACCTGGCCGTTGATGAAGCCGGCGCGCTCGGAGCACAGGAACACGATTGCCTCGGCCACGTCCTCGGCCGTGCCCTTGCGGTTCGAGGGCGTCATCTCGTCGTTCATGCGGTTGAACTTCTCGGTGTCCCAGGCGTAGGCCACCATCTCGGTCTTGACCACGCCCGGCGCCACGGCGTTGGAGCGGATGCCGCCGCGGCCGTATTGCGCCGCCATGTGCGTCATCAGGCCCAGCATGCCGGCCTTGGCCGCCGAGTAGGCGCCGCCGCGCAGCCCGCCCACCAGTGCGAAGGTGGAGGACACGGCCACGATGGCCGAGCCCGGCTTCATCACCTTCAGCGCTTCGCGACAGAAGCGGAACGGCGCGCGCAGCAGGATGTTCAGGTACTCGTCGAGGATTTCATCCGTGGTTTCGTCCACGGGCTTGGGCTTGCCCATGCCGGCATTGTTGATGAGGTAGTCGAGCCGGCCGAAGCGGCTCATGGCCAGCGCCACAGCCTTCTCGGGCGCGTCTTTGGCGGTCACGTCGGCCGCGAGGATGGCGACCTCGGCCTTGCCCTTGAGTTCGTCGGCCAGCGCCTGCAGGTTTTTTTCAGTGCGGCTCACCGCCACGATGTTCACGCCGTGGCGCGCGAAGGCGCGCGCCGTGGCGGCGCCGATGCCCGAGGATGCGCCCGTGATCAACGCCACCGGCTTGTTGCCTGTTGCCAAGATGATCTCCTTCTTTGCCGAGGCCTGCGCATAGTATGGAAAGTGCGCAAGGGCGGAGGAGCGCAAGGATAGCAAGCGCGCCCGCGCTGGTCCAATGCAATTTCACAATATGGAGTTAGCGCGAAGCGCGTGCGCGCATAAGCGATGTGTATGGCGTGAGCTTGGAATGCTGCATTGGACTCGGGGACACCGGCGCTCGTGAACCGGGCGGGGCATGACTTGCCACTGCGTGATTCGCAACGGCATATGTTCCTGATGCGGATTGGGCATGACCCCGCGCGTATAATGAAGGTTTGGAAAGGGCGATCGAAACCGGTCGCCTTGAGCGGCGCCGTCTCCATGGCGCGGCTCTTTCAGGCGGGCCCGGCTCGCCAAGCTCAACGGGTGATGCCATGCACGGACTTCGCAAGCAGCAGCTTCTCAAGGCCCAATGCTTCATCAACGGTGAATGGGTGGCGGCCGATGGCGGCCAGACCATCACGGTGCGCAATCCCGCCACCGGCGAGGCCATCGGCACCGTGCCCAAAATGGGCCGCGCCGAAACGAAGCGCGCCATCGAGATGGCCGAAAAGGCCTGGGCCGGCTGGCGCGCGAAGCTGGCCAAGGAACGCTCGGTCATCCTGCGCAAGTGGTTCGAGCTCATGATGGCCAACCAGGACGACCTCGCGCTCATCATGACCTCGGAGCAGGGCAAGCCCATGACCGAGGCGCGCGGCGAGATCGCCTATGCCGCGAGTTTCATCGAATGGTTCGCCGAGGAGGGCAAGCGCGCCTACGGCGACGTCATCCCCACCTTCCGGGGCGACTCGCGCGTGGTGGTGATCAAGCAGCCCGTGGGCGTGTGCGCCGCCATCACGCCGTGGAATTTCCCCGCCGCCATGATCACGCGCAAGGCCGGCCCGGCGCTGGCCTCGGGCTGCACCATGGTGCTCAAGCCCGCCAGCCAGACGCCGCTGTCGGCGCTGGCGCTGGCGGCGCTGGCCGAAGAGGCCGGCGTGCCGCCGGGCGTGTTCAACGTGGTCACCGGCGCCGCGGCGGAAATCGGCGAGGAGCTGTCCACCAATCCCATCGTGCGCAAGCTCACCTTCACCGGCTCCACCGAGATCGGCAAGCTGCTCATGGCCAAGTGCGCCGGCACGGTGAAGAAGACCTCCATGGAACTGGGCGGCAACGCGCCCTTCATCGTGTTCGACGACGCCGACCTCGACGCGGCCGTGGAAGGGGCCATCGCCTCCAAGTACCGCAACACCGGCCAGACCTGCGTGTGCGCCAACCGCTTCCTGGTCCAGGACGGGGTGTACGACGCCTTCGCCGACAAGCTGGCCGGGCGCGTCAAGGCCATGCGCGTTGGCAACGGCCTGGAGTCCGGGGTGGAGCAGGGGCCGCTCATCGACATGAAGGCCGTGGAAAAAATCGAGGAGCACATCGCCGACGCGCTGGCCAAGGGCGGCAAGGTGCTCACCGGCGGCAAGCGCCACGCCCTGGGCGGCTCGTTCTTCGAGCCCACCGTGCTCACCGGTGCCACGCCGGCCATGCTGCTCGCGAAAGAAGAGACCTTCGGGCCGCTCGCGCCCCTCTTTCGCTTCAAGACCGAGGCCGAGGCCATTGCCCTGTCGA
>DATNCF010000169.1:0-6073 GCA_035571675.1 Burkholderiales bacterium
TTTGCTGTTTTCGGCCACGACCGTCTTTGCCGAACTGCAGAACGCCTTTGACCGCATCTGGCAGGCTCCGGCGCGCGTGCCGACGAGCGGCATCTGGAGCTTCGTGCGCACCCGTCTGCTGTCGTTCGGCATGATGCTCGCCATTGCCTTCCTGTTGATGGTGTCGCTGGTGGTGTCGGCCGCCATCGCCGCGCTGGGCAACTGGTGGGGATCGTGGTTCGATTCGCGCGAGGCCCTGCTTCAGGCCATCAACTTCCTGGTGAGCTTCGCGCTCATCACGGTGCTGTTTGCCTTGATGTACAAATTCATGCCGCGCGTGCACGTGAAGTGGCACGACGTGTGGCTGGGCGCCGCGGTGACCGCGGCGCTGTTCGTCCTGGGCAAATTGCTGATCGGCATTTACCTGGGCAAGAGCGGCGTGGCCTCCGGGTTCGGCGCGGCGGCCTCCCTGGTGATCCTGCTGCTGTGGATCTACTACTCGGCGCAGATTTTTCTGTTCGGCGCGGAGTTCACCTGGGTCTACGCCAATCGCCACGGCTCATTGCGCGTCGCACACAAGAAGCAGGCCGGCGAGAACGGAAAACCACCCGATCAAGACGCCATGCAAAGCACGCCTGACGGCAGGCGCACAGTCTAATCCGCAAAATCCCCGGCATGGCCCGATTGCCCCTGTGTCTAGATGGCCCCAACATCCGAAAGCTTCTCTATCTCACCTTCGCTCAAACCCGCCTCGCGCAAAATTTCAAGCTATGCTCGCCCAGCCTCGGTGGAGGACGACGGTAGGAAGGCGGGGTTCTTGACAGTCCCAGCGGGCTTTTGATGACCTGCAGGTCCGGATGGTCCTCCCTCGGGAGGGCCACGGCGATTCCCCGCGCCTGTACGGCCGGATCATCGAAGGCTTCTTTGGCGTTGTTCACGGCGCCAGCGAGCACGCCGGCATCCGCCAATGCCTCGGCCCAGCGCGGCCTTGTTCCATCGCTTGGCGAGAGGCAGCAGCAGTTCTTCCAGTTCCGCGCGATGCTTGCCGGTTCGGACAGGCTCCGGGGAAAGAACGCTCATCAGCCCCCCGCGCGCCTGAAAAATATGGTCCATGCCGCCGCGTTGCGCGAACGGACCCTCCTGGCCGTATCCGGATACGGAGCAATAGATAAGCCTGGGATTGTCGGCGCTCAGGCTTTCGTAGTCGAGGCCAAAGCGCTTCATCGTTCCGGGAATGTAGTTCTCGATCAGCACGTCGGCCTTCTCCGCGAGCCTTTTCACCAAAGCCTGCCCATCGGCATGGGACAGGTCTATGGTGATGGACCTCTTGTTGCGGTTCCAGGCCAGGAAATGCCCCTGGTTTGCGTACGCGCGCACGTCGTCCCCGACTTTTGGGCGCTCTACCTTGATCACGTCCGCCCCGAGATCGCCGAGCAACTGCGCGGCATAAGGCGCCGCGACGACGCGTCCCAGATCGAGGACGCGGATGCCATCGAGAGGGGATGTGCTGGGTTTCGGCATGTGGTCTCCTGTGTGGCGAGATGGCATCCCATCTTAGCGCACCTCGTATAATAAGAAGTCGATCCAAGCGGCCGGCCTTCAGCCGTTAACCATTTCAAGGAATCACCATGGCGATGCCCAAAGACATCCGCATTGTCGACACCATGCTCGACTTGCCGGCCCAGCAGGACCTGAAGCTCACGGAGCGCTTCGGCCATCTCAAGGACGCCGAGAGCCGCGAGGGCGCCTTCAAGCACCCCGCCGGCTACATGTTCAAGGAGACGCCCGAAGGGCGCGAGCGCGGCAGCGACCCGGTCGGCGACACCTTGCGCGAAATGGACAAGTACAACGTCGAAACCGCCGTCATCACCGTGAACAACCTCGAGGACCCGGCAGTCAACACGGCGCTGAAGAGGCACCGCGACCGCTTCGTCGGCACGGTCTACGTCGACCCCAACAACGGCATGGACGCAGTGCGCCTCATCGCCAATGCGCACAGTGAGCTGGGCGTGGTGGCGGCGTGCTTTTTCCCCTGCGGCCCCAACCCGCAGGTGCCCATCAACGACAAGCGCGCCTATCCCATCTATGCCAAGTGCGTGGAGCTCGACATCGCCTGCTTCGTGAACGGCGGCGTGCCCGGCCCGCGCCTGCCCTACGAACCGCAATTCGTGGGCCTGGCCGACGAGGTGTGCTGGTTTTTCCCCGAACTGCGCTTCATTTTCCGCCACGGCTGCGAGCCGTGGACCGACCTGGCGGTGAAGCTGCTGCTCAAGTGGCCCAACCTGTACTACAGCACCAGCGCCTTCGCGCCCAAGTACTACCCCAAGGAGATCGTCGACTTCGCCAACACGCGCGGCGCCGACAAGATCATCTATGCCGGGTACTACCCTTCGGGCCTCACCCTGGAGCGCATTTTCCGCGAAATGAACGACGTGCCCTTCAAGGATGCGGTGTGGCCCAAGTTCCTGCGCGACAACGCGCGCCGCGTGTTGAAGCTGGACCAGCGCTGACCCGCTGCTCCGACCACCCGTTCCGCCCATTTTCCGTGAGGACAACATGAGCGCACGCGCCAAGGCCGCCCCCACCTCCACGCCCAGCCCCTTTCACGGCGAGTTGCTCGACGCCGACGGCCACCTGTACCTGAACTGGGACGATTCCAAGGAGGTGTACGGACCCAACCCGCGCGGCGTGGCCAACGCCTTTCTGCGCGACTACGTGCACACCGAGGAGTTCAAGGCCAACCGGGCGAAGAACCGCCAGCCCGAGTCGCTGTGGGCCATCAAGGGCATGGGCGCGCTGGGCGCCTACGACCCCATCGAGCGCCGCGACGCCCTCACGGCCATGGGCGTGAAGGCCCAGTTGCTGTTCGCCAACAACGGCAACTGGGAGCTCATGGCCGACACCGACGAGGCGCGCGCCATCTGCATGCGCTACAACGACCACATCGTGGAGGTCACGCAGCGTTCGGACAACCGCGCCCGCGCCGCCTGCCACATCAACATGAGCGACCCCCGGTGGGCGGTCGGCGAAGTGGAGCGGGTGCTGAAGAAGGGCGCGAAATGCGTGCTGCTGCCCTGCCACCAGGCGCCGGGCGGTGTGTCGCCCTCGCACCAATGCTGGGACCCGCTGTGGGCGCGGCTGCAGGAGGCCGACGTGCCGGCCACCCTGCACCTGGGTCTCTCCGGCGGGCTGTTGTCCGATCGCGGCCCGGAAACGCTGATGTTTCCCAACCCCAACTGGAGCGACTCGGCCACGCTGCGCAACAAGCCGGCCTTCCGTGCCGGCGGTGAAGAGGCCATCAGCCCCTACTACATGCTGGTCACGCACATGGCGCCCGAGCTGTTCATGCAGACCATGGTCATGGGCAAGGTGTTCGAGCGCTTCCCGCGCCTGCGCTTCGGCATCATCGAGCTGGGCGCGGCCTGGGTGGGCCCGGCCGTGGAGCGCATGGACCTGTGGGCCAATTTCATGAACAAGATCGGCGTGAAGTACGACCTCAAGCCCAGCGAGTACGTGCGCCGCAACATCCGCGTCACGCCGTTCTGGCACGAGGACCTGCCGCTCATGATCGGCCGCTACGGCCTGAAGGAAATCTACTGCTTCAGCACCGACTACCCGCACATCGAGGGCAGCTACGATCCCATCGGCAAGTTCAACAAGCACCTGGCCAAGCTGGACCCGGCCTACGCGCGGGATTTCTTCATCGAGAACGGCCGCTGGCTGCTGCCGAACGCCTAACAAGGAACAATGGGGAAAGCATGAGCTTCACCGACGGAGTCAAGCTGGACAAACACGGGACGACGCTGATCGTCACCATGAGCAACCCTGGCAAGCGCAATGCCTTCCACCGGGAAATGCGCCTGCGCATGATCGACGCCATGCGCGAAGCCGCCGCCGACAATGCCGTGCGCGCCATCGTGCTCACCGGGGCGGACGGTCATTTCTGCTCCGGCGCCGACCTGTCGCGCGTTGACATGAAGGCCGCCCCGCGCTCGGTGGCCTCGCTGCGCGAGAACATGAAGGACGTGCACCGCCTGCTGCGCGTCATCGTGGGCGGCGCGCGCCCCGTCATCGCCGCCGTCGAGGGCGACGCCTTCGGCGCGGGCCTGTCCATGAGCGCCGCCTGTGACCGCGTGTTCGCCGCAAAGACGGCGCGTTTCGGCGCGGCCTTCGCCAAGATCGGCATCATTCCCGACGTGGGCCTGCTCTACACCCTGCCAAAGCGCGTGGGCATGGCCCGCGCGCGCGACATGATGTTCCTGGCCGCACCTTTTAGCGGAGAGGAAGCGCACAAGGCCGGCCTCGTGGACGAGCTCACCGAGACCGGCGGCGCGCTGGACGCCGCCCTGGCCTACGCCGGCCGCTTCGCCGACATCCCGCCCATCCCCATCACCCTCATGAAGGCGGCCCTCGCCACCGGCATCACCGACATCGACGACGCCATGCGCATCGAGCTCGACTTGCAGCCCATCGCCTCGCTTTCGAACGACTGCGCCGAGGGCATCCAGGCCTTCAAGGAAAAACGCAAGCCGGTGTTCACGGGTACCTAAGGTTTGAACAAGGGCACGCCCCCTTGTATAACCCTCACTCTGGAGGAAGCCTTACAGGTGTCCGGTCCCGCGAGGTCTGCATTGCGGCCTTCCTTCGAGCACGCTCTCCGCGTCAGCATACTCGACGGTTCCAGGACGCCCTGCACCCCCGTAAACGGATGGCCGGAAACGATCCAGCCGCGCGGAGAAGGGGCCTAGCACGCCTTCTACATCACCTGTTATACGTGGACCGTTTCCTTGGCTTTCCTCGGCCGCCCTCCCAGCTTTCCGTTGCGCCGCGCTGCCGCCGATTTCGCTTTCGAAGACGCCTTTCCCCCCACCTTGCCCAACTCCGCCGCCATCCACCTTCTCGACCCCAGGAAACCCTTCAGCAGCACCGGCAGGTACAGGTCCGCATCCAACTTCGGAAAGTGAATACCCAAGCCGGAAGGGCTAATTTCGATCTTCGACAGTTGAGAAGGCTTGGCGTGCTCCAGCCCTTGCGCCTGCCGGGGGTGAAAGGCGATTTCTATTCCGTTGCTCAGACCGAGCACCACGCGGTCACTGGCACGATCATAACGCGCGTCCGTTGCGAGCGGAGCCGCCTGCGCCCGGTCGGCACCACGACGATTTGCCGCTGTAAATTCGTCTTTACGGATGTCCATGAATCCTGCTCCATTCCGAACAAAAGAAGGCCAAATCCTCGTCCAATTCGCTCTTGATCTTTCCGAGCGCTTTAAGCGAGAAGCCATAGTTCTCCCGCAATTCCGGCGGTCCAACAGGGCAATTCAGGTCGAATACCGCCTCGCTGTCGCTGCCGATGATGTGCACGTGCGCAGGCCGATGGTCGTTGGGATATACCACCACCCTAAACCTGCCGATTCGTTTGATCGTGGGCATTGTAACTTAAACCCAATCGCTTGGGTTATTTTCCAGACTTATCGAAAATGCTTACGCAATCACACCGACAGTGAGCTTCACCGTGAAAGGGAGTGGCTAGCGGAGCCACCGAAAAATACTCGATCGCCTGTCCGCTTGATCGGCGCTGACGATGCCGCCCGCTCCACGCCCCGCGGGATCTATCCAGCTTGCATGCGGTGGTCAACCCATCTCAGATGAAGATCGCAAGCTCCCGGGGAGGAAGGGATGGGTTGTCTAGGTTTGCTGGAAGGAAATTCGTGTGTTTGTCTTTCTGGCAAACATCTCCTTCACCTCCCCCAACTTGACCTTGAGCGACGTCGTGCGCGGCAGCTCGTCGACGATCAGCCATCGCGCCGGGACTTGGTAGGCAACCAGATACCGGCGGCCGAAGGCTTCAAGGTCGGCTTCGGAAGGCCGCGGCTCGCCGGGCTTCACCTCGATGGCCGCGGCCGGAATCTCGCCCAGCCGGGGATCCTTGAGCGCCACCACGGCCACGTCCTTCACGCCGGGATGGCCGCGGAACACGTCGGCGACCATGTCGGGCAGCACCTTGAAGCCGCCGCGGATGATGGCGTCGTCCGCCCGGCCATGGATGTAAAGGAAGCCCTCCGCGTCGATGGAGGCGATGTCGGTGGTGCGCGTCC
>DATNCF010000170.1:0-8322 GCA_035571675.1 Burkholderiales bacterium
GAGGAGGCCCGCGAGCAGGCCGCCCAGGCCGTCGCCCATGCCGGCGCTGGCCATGCCGGGGTTGCCGCTGGGATTGATCCACCAGCGCGGCGCGTCCGCCGGCTGCGCCTTGCGCGTCGCCTTGGCTGTCCGGCTGGTTGGACTTCCCGGCCTTGCGATCACGCTGCCATTGCCTTTCAGCACCACCAGGCTGGCGTAGCGGTCGGCCAGCTCGCAGGCGGACGCCACGCGGTCGGCCTGCACCGCCGCGGTCTTGATGTTGAGCAGGCGCGCGGCCTCGGCCGGATGCGGCGTCATCAGCGTCGGCGCCTTGCGTTTCGCCACCTGCGCCTGCAGCGTCTTCTGCGCCGCGATGAGGTTGAGCGCGTCGGCGTCAAGCACCAGCGTGCGCTCGCTGTCCACGAGTTTGCGCAGCAGCGCGCCAGCGGCTTTCTCCCGGCCCATGCCCGGCCCGGCCAGCGCCACGCCCTCTTCGTTCAATGCGGAACGCGGCGCGCGGAACATCAGCTCGGGCTGCAGCGGGTCCAGCATGGGCGTCTCGCCGGCAAGCGGCGCCACGAACACCTTGCCGGCGCCCACCCTCAGCGCGGCGCGCGCGGCGATCAGGGGCGCCCCGGCCATGCCGGCGGCTCCCCCCACTACGATGACATTGCCGGCATTGCCCTTGTGGAAGTTGCGCGGCCGCGGGCGCAGTGCGCCCAGCGCATCGGCCGACAGCAGCTCGCCATCGGCGCCCAGCGCGGCGCGGTCCAGGCCGAGGTCCGCGCAGCGCACTTCGCCGCAGTAATCCGGTCCGTCCAAGGTGAGCAGGCCGGGCTTGTGGGCGATGAAGGTGAGGGTGTGGGTGGCATGCACCGCCGTGCCCATGATCTGCCCGGTGTCGCCCGCGATGCCGCTCGGCACGTCCAGCGCCAGCAGCGGGATGCGCGCCGCGGCGGCGATGGCGTTCATGCGCGCCACAAGATCGGCATGGCGCCCGGCCAGGGGCCGCGTCAAGCCGACGCCGAACAGGCCGTCGATGACGAGGTCCCAGGCCTCGTTGTCCGGAATATCCCCGTGCAGGGGCGCGCCCGTGGCTTGCCATTTGCGGAAAGCCTCCGCGGCATCGGCGGGGAGTTTTTCTGGCGCGCCGGCGAATACCATCGTGACGCGGTGAAAGCCGTTGCGCAGGTGCACGGCCGCCTCGAAGGCATCGCCGCCATTGTTGCCGGGACCCGCCACCACCAGCACGCGCCGGCCGCGCTCGCCGAGGAGGTCGCGCGCCGTTTCGGCCGCGGCCAGCCCGGCGCGCTCCATCAGGCTGGGGCGCAGGGCAGGCTGTACTGAGGCGGCTTCGGCCTCCACGCGGCGCAGCGCCGTGGAGCGAAGAACGGGAGCGTAGGGCGGAGTGGGGGAGGGCAGCGCGCGGGACACGCGGGGATTCTACCCGCGTCGGCGCCGTCCTCAGGGATGACCGCCCGGGGTGACGGGATGCGACCTCAGGAAGCCTTGGCCTGCAGGCGGTAACCGTTGGCGGCGAATCCCGCCCACAGCACGCCCAGGACGATTACGGTGTAAATCAGCGGCGTCGACCAGGGCGCCGCGGACAGCACGCCCTTGAGCAGCGGCTCGTCGGTGAGCATCTTGGCCGCGGTAAAGGCGAGCACCCCCGCGCCCACGTAGATGATGGCGGGGAAGCGGTCCATGAAGCGCATCAGCACGCCGCTGCCCCACACCACGATGGGGATGCTGATGGCCAGGCCCGCCACCACCAGCACGAAGCTGCCGTGGGCGGCGCCCGCCACGCCCAGCACGTTGTCCACGCCCATCACCACGTCGGCCACGATGATGGTGCGGATGGCGGCGGCAAAGCCCGCCGTTTCGGGCTTGCGCGTACCGGCGTCCTCGCGCTCGGGCAGCAGCAGCTTGCAGGCGATCCACACCAGCAGCAGGCCGCCCGCGCCGAGCAGGCCGGGGATGTCGAGCAGCCACACCACGCCGAGCGTCATGACGATGCGCGCCGCCACGGCGCCCACGGTTCCCCACAGCACGGCGCGGCGGCGCAGGTGCGCCGCCACGTTGCGCGCCGCGAGCGCGATGACCACGGCGTTGTCCCCGGCCAGAACGAGGTCGATGACCACGATGGCGCCCAGGGCGGAAAGGAACTCGGCGGACAGAAAATCGCCGGCGAAAAGGTCGGAAAAGATGTCCATCCGCGCAGGATAGGCGCCGTCTGCCTTGTTGACAAATCGAATGTTGCGACTAATCTATTCGGAAAAACCGAATATCAATTCACCCCGAATGAGCGCCCTCAACTACCGGCACCTGCATTATTTCTGGACCGTGGCCAAGGCGGGCAGCATCGCGCGCGCCAGCGAGCGTCTGCACGTCACCCCGCAGACCATCAGCGGCCAGCTCAGCCTGTTCGAGGAGGCGCTGGGCAAGAAGCTGTTCCTGCGCGTCCGCGGCGGGCAGGCGCGGCGCCGTTTCGAGCTCACCGACGCCGGCCGCGCCGCGCTGGCCTATGCCGAGGAAATATTCGCCCTCGGCCGCGAACTCGAAGAGGCGCTGCGCGGGCCGCTCTCGGCCCGCGCGCGGCCGTTCCGCGTGGGCGTGTCCGACGCCGTGGCCAAGTCCGTGGCCTACCGGCTGCTGGCGCCGGCCACGGCCTTGGCCGAGCCGGTACGCATCGTCTGCCGCGAGGGCAAGCTGGCCGGGCTGCTGGCGGAACTGGCCGTGCAGCGCCTGGACATCGTCATCGCCGATAGCGCCATGCCGGCCTCGTTCAACGTGAAGAGCTTCAGTCATTTGCTGGGCGCGTCGGGCATGAGTTTTTTTGCCGCGCCGGCGTTGGCGAAAGCCTTGCGAGGACCTGACTCCCGACGACCTGTGCCGCGGCTGCCCGCCACGGGACAGCCGCATGCGTATTTCCCGCAGTGCCTTGACGGGGCACCGCTGCTGCTGCCGGGCGAGGACTCCGCCGTGCGCGCCCGGCTGCTGCGCTGGCTGGATTCGGCCCACATCCACCCGCGCATTGCCGGCGAATTCGACGACGGAGCGCTCATGAACGCCTTTGGGCAGGCGGGGGCGGGGGTGTTTGCCGCGCCCACGGTCATCGAGGAGGATGTCCGGCGCCAGTTGGGAGTGGCGGTGCTGGGGCGCACCGAACGCGTGCGCGAGGAGTTCTACGCCATTTCGGAGGAGCGCCGGCTCACTCACCCGGCCGTGGTGGCCATCAGTTCCGCCGCCCGGCAGGACCTGTTCGGCGGGCTTGGTCGGCCGCGGCGTGAAAAAAGTCGCACGCGCGGCGCCGGCCGCCCCGCCGCGGGTCGGCACAGGGGCGCCTGAACCGCCTATCTTTTCCGGCCCGCGCTCCCGGCCGCGCGCGGCGCGGGGTAATATGGCGAGCCTTGCGCCCTGGGATATTGGGCGCGGCCACAATTCCAATACTTCCACTTCCGGCGCCGCCGTCTCCGACACTTTCAGCATGGACCGAAAGAGCATATTCACCAAGACTGCCAAGGGCCTGATGGAAGCCACTGGCAAGACCAGCGCGCTGTCGCGCGAGTTGCGCAATGTGCTCAAGGAAGTGGACGGCAAGGTGAATGTCGGCGACCTGGGACAAAGGCTGGGCAAGCTCTCCGAGAACAAGCTTAACGAGATCCTGGCCAAGCTGGCCGCGGAAGGCTACGTCAAGGAATTCGTGACCGCCGCTGCG
Source organism: Burkholderiales bacterium (assembly GCA_035571675.1). Lineage (GTDB taxonomy): Bacteria > Pseudomonadota > Gammaproteobacteria > Burkholderiales > SG8-39 > CAIYPG01. The sequence goes on from DATNCF010000170.1 coordinate 3,698, forward strand.
GAGCCCGCGGCCGCCGCGCGCGCGCCGGCGCCGGCCCCAGCGACGGCGGATGAAGGCGAGGACCTGGATTTCTCCAGCCTGGGCGGGGCGGCCGCGCCCAAGCCATCGGTGTACGAGAGCGCGGCGGCGATGCGGGCGCAGGAGCAGGCGCGGGAACGCGCCCAAGCCGAGGCGCAAGGCAAGGCCGCGACGGCGGCTCGAGCCAAGGCCGAGGCCGAAGCGCGCGCCAAGGCAGCCGCTGAAGCGCAGGCCAAGGCGGCGGCGGAAGCCAAGGCGCGCGAGGCAGCCCTGCGGGCCAAGCAGGAGGCGGAAGCCAAAGCCAAGGCAGAGGCAGAAGCCCGTGCCAGGGCCGAAGCGCAAGCCAAGGCGGCGGCCGAGGCCAAAGCCAGGGCCGAAGCGGAAACCAAAGCCAAGGCTGCGGCCGAGGCCAAGGCGGCGGCCGAAGCCAAGGCCAAGGCGGAAGCGGAAGCGGAAGCCAGAGCCAAGGCGGAGGCCGAGGCCAGGGCCCGTGCCGAAGCCGAGGCGCGCGCCAAGGCGGAAGCGGAAGCGAAGGCCAGGGCACAGGCTGAAGCCAAAGCCAAGGCGGAGGCCGAAGCGAAAGCCCGCTCCGAAGCTGAAGCGCGCGAGAAACAAGCACGCGAGGCCGAGGAGAAAGCCCGCCGCGAAGCCGAGGAACGCGCCGCGCGCGAGCGCGAGCAGCGCGAAGCCGAAGAACAACGCCGCCGCGAGGAAGAGGCGCGGCTGCGCGAGGAAGAGGCACGGCTGCGCGAGGAAGAGGCGCGGCTGCGCCGCGAGGCCGAAGAACTGAAGCAGCGGCTGGAAGCCGAGCGCAAGGCGCGCGAGGAGGCCGAGCAGAAAGCCCGAGAAGAAGCCGCGCGCCTCGCCAAAGAGGTCGAGGAGCGGGTACGGCGCGAAACAGAGGAAAGGCTGAAACGCGAGGCCGAGGAACGCGCCCGCAAGGAAGCCGAGGAACGCGAGAGACGCGAGGCCGAGGAGCGTGCGCGCCGCGAGGCCGAGGAGAAGGCCCGTCGCGAAGCCGAGGAGCAGGCCCGGCGCGAGGCGGAGGAACGCGCTCGCAAGGAAGCGGAAGAGCGCGAAAGGCGCGAAGCCGAAGAACGTGCCCGCCGCGAAGCCGAAGAGAAAGCGCGCCGCGAAGCCGAGGAAAAGGCGCGGGCCGAGGCCGAGGAGCGGGCGCGCAAGGAGGCCGAGGAGCGCGCGCGGCTGCAGGCCGCCCTGGAAGCCGAGCGCAAGGCGCGCGAGGAAGCCGAGGCGCGTGCGCGCGAAGAAGCGCAAAAGGCGGCCCGCGAGGCGGAACAGCGCGCCCGCCGTGAAGCCGAAGACAAAGCCCGCGCCGAGGCAGAGGCACGCGCCAGGCGCGAAGCCGAAGAAAGGGCCCGGACCGAGGCGGAAGAAAAAGCACGGCGCGAAGCCGAAGAGAAAACCCGCGCCGAAGCTGAAGCTCGTGCCCGGCGTGAAGCCGAAGAAAAGGCCCAAGCCGAGGCTGAAGAAAAAGCGCGGCGCGAAGCCGAGGACAAAGCCCGCGCCGAAGCGGAAGCTCGTAGCCGGCGTGAAGCAGAAGAACAGGCCAGGGCCGAAGCGGAAGAGAAAGCGCGCCGGGAAGCCGAAGAGAAGGCCAAGACCGAGGCAGAGGAAAAAGCACGGCGCGAGGCCGACGAGAAGGCGCGCGCCGAGTCTGAAGCCCGGGCCCGGCGCGAAGCGGAAGAAGCGGCCAAGCCGGCGTCTGGCGATGACGCCGCCGAGAAGGCGCGCCGCGAAGCCGAAGAAGAAGCTGCCATGCGCGCCTCGCTGGAGGCCGAGGAACGGCGCATAGCCGACGAGGCCCAGGCCAAGGAGCGACTGCGGCGCGAAGCCGAGGAGCGGGACATGGCCGTGCGCCGCGCCGAGGAAGAGCGCGCCGAGGAAGACAGGCGGCGCGCGGAGCGCGAACGCGCGGAGGCCCGCAAGCGCGAGGAAGAAGAGGACGCCGAACGCCGCCGCGAAGAACAACGCCAGGAGGAAGAGCGCCGCGCCGCCGCCAAGGCCGAGGCCGACGCTGCCGCGCAGGCGCGCAAGGAAGCCCGCGCGCGCGAAAAGGCCGAGGCCGAATCGCGCAAGCGCGACCGCCGCGAGGAGAAGGAAGAGGCGCGGCGCCGCGCCGAGGTCGCGACCGATGCGGCGCCGCCGCGGCCGCGCCGCAAGCTGGGCCGGATGGCGGCTACGGCTGTGTTCGTGCTGCTGGTCGCGGCCGTGGGCGCCGTCCACGTCATGCCCGTGGACCCGGTACCCTTCGAGAAGGCCGCCTCCGAGCGCTTCGGCGCGCAAGTGCGCATCGGCGCCGTGCACGTCGCCCTCATTCCCTCGCCGCGGATCAAGTTCGAGCGCATCGTCATCGGCGGCGAGTCCGGTGTGCACGCGGCCGCGGCGCAGGGCGGAGTGGATTTGGGCGGGCTCTTCTCCGAGCGCAAGGCCTTCAAGCGCGTGGACGTCGATGGGCTGGTGGTTCCGGCCGCTTTCGTGGCGCCCGGCCTGTGGGGCGCGAACGCTTCGGAGGCCATGCGCATCGATCGCATCACCGCCGGCAAGGCCAAGGTCGAATTGCCGGGCCTGCAACTGCCGCCGCTGGACATCGACGCGCGATTGAACAGCGACGGCGGTGTCGCCGACGTGACGCTGACGAACGATGAGCAGAAGCTGCAAGTGAAGCTCGAGCCCGACGGCCAGCGCATGAAACTCACCGTCACGGCCAAGTCGCTGGCGCTGCCGTTCGGCACCGACTTCAAGCTGGACGAATTTTCCGGCAAGGGCAGCGTGAATGCCACCGAGCTGGTGCTGACGGAGTTCGAGGGCCGCGCCTACCAGGGATTCCTGAACGGCAATGCGCGCCTGCGCTGGACCTCGGGATGGCAACTGGACGGCGAACTGGCGGCCAAGCAGGTGGATGCCGCGGCGCTGGTGGGGCCCCTGCTGCAGGGCGGGCAGCTCGAGGGCAAGGGCGCCTACGGCATGCGCGCCGCGAGCGCCGAAAAGTTGTTCCCCGCCGGGCGCATCGACGGCACGTTCACGGTGCAGAAGGGGGCGGTGTCCAACGTGGACATGAAGCAGGTGCTGCAGGGGTCGGGCAGCACCGGCGGCACCACGCCCTTCGGCGAATTGAACGGCAGCTTTGGCGCCGATGCGCGCGGCGTGCAGGTGAAACAGTTGCGTCTGTCCGCCGGCCTGCTGTCGGCCAGCGGCTCGGCCGAGGCGGATGCGCAGGGCAAGCTGTCGGGCAAGCTGCTGGTCGAGCTCAAGGCCCAGGCCGTGCAGGCCCGCTCCGCGGTGACCATACTGGGCACGCTCAAGGAGCCGCAGTTCAAGCGCGGCAACTGACCAATACCCCGGGGCCGACCCGGGCGCAAAATGGAACCCGGCCCCCGATCCGGGCACGCGCTCCTCTGAAGAACACTCCACCATGTGGAGAAGGCGGCTTTGGGCGCCGGGCAATTCGCGTATTATTTCAGCGTCCGGGAGAGCTGGCCCGCCATGACAAAGCCAGACGGTCCGCGCGCTTCCGGCTACTCGAAACCCCTAGGAGGATGTATGAACAAACGCGCATTGATCAACAAAGGCGCATGTGCGGCGCTCGCATTGTTGGCCGGGGCCCTGTTCTCCGCCGGCGCAGCCGCGCAGAACTATCCCAGCCGACCCATCCGCATCATCGTGGGCTATGGGGCCGGCGGCGTCACCGACGTGCTGGCGCGCATCGTGGCGTCCGAACTGGGGACGCGGCTGAACGGCTCGGTCGTGGTTGAGAACCGTCCCGGCGCCAATGCCCAGATCGCGGCCCAGACGGTGAAGAACGCCGCTCCCGACGGCTACACCCTGTACACGGGCTCGACGCTCACCTTCTCGCCGACCTTCATGAAGGACAGCCCCATCAGCGCCGTCAAGGAACTGCAGCCGGTCTCGACCACCGGCGTGGGCGACTGGTTCATCTACGCGCCGGGCAACCTGCCCATCAAATCGCTCAAGGACCTGGCCGCCTACGCCAAGAACCAGCCCGGCGGCAGCGTGCGCTTCGCGTCGCCTTCGCCCGCCAACACGCTGCTCATGACCATCGTGGCCAAGCGCCTGGGATTTCCGTTCGAGAACATTCCCTACAAGACCACCGACCAGACCATCCAGGCGCTGATTGCCGGCGACGGCCACGTGACCATCAACGCGGTGAGCGGTTTCGAAGGCCAGGTGGCCTCGGGTAAGCTGGCGGCCATCGGCAACCTGGGCGAGGCGCGCTCGCCGCTCATGCCGGCGGCGGTTCCCGCCAAGGAACAGGGCATTCCGCTGGAGTGCCGCTTCGCCCACGGCGTGTGGGGGCCGCTGGGCATGCCGCAGGACGTGGTGACCAAGCTCAGCAACGCCATCATCGACGGCATGAAGAGCCCCGCGGCCGTGGAGAAGGCCAAGAACATCGGCCTGATCGCCGGCGGATCCACGCCCGCCGACCTCATCAAGGCCACGGAGGCCGAGGCCAAGTTCTACAACGAAGCCGCCGAAGCGGCTGGATTCAAGCCGCAGTAACGCAGTACGGGCGGGCTGTGCCCGCCCGGCCAACGCTTCCGCCATCTTCACCGGGCCGGGCGTCCCGC
>DATNCF010000171.1:0-4593 GCA_035571675.1 Burkholderiales bacterium
TCGCCGCCCCGCTCGACCATACCCATGACAATGGTCTTGTTCCCAATGAATCGAGCGCCCTTGCCTCGGACCTTTCCACCGATGTAGGTCTCATCGATTTCGATATGGCCGTCCAGCTTACCGGGATTGCTTTGTTCGTCCCTGGCGGACATGAGGATGCGTAGCTGATGCCCGATTCGCCATGCGCACTTGTAAGTGACTCCGAGTTGGCGTTGCAGTTCTTTAGCCGAAACGCCGTTGCGGGTGGCCGTCATCAAGTACATGGCGTGAAACCACAGCGTCAGGTGCGTAGGGGACTTCTCAAACACCGTTCCGACGCAGGGGTAAGTGTGGCAGCCCTCTTTGCAGGCAAAGGCGCGACGGCCCTGTATGCGCGTCAGCGGGCCAATTACGCCGCACTTGGGGCAGGCATCGGCCTTGCCATAGCGCCTTTCGAGGATGGCCAGCAGGCAGGCGTCATCGTCGGGGTACTGGGCTTGGAATTGCTTGAAGGTGTATTTGGCGGCCATGGCTAAATCTCCCGTATGGCCTAAATCATCCTCCTCTTTTTACTTGCTGTCAAGGGATACAGCCCCAATCTATATGCAGCTATCTCCCTTTCGCACCGCTGTCGCCGCATGCGGCCGGGCGCTGCTCGACCAGGATTGCCATTTGTGCGGACGTCCGCCGGGGCCCAATGCGAACGTCCGATTGCTGTGCCAGGACTGCAGCACGGCGTTGCCGCGCATCGCATCGCCCTGCCCGCGCTGCGCCATGCCTTCGCCTGGAGGCATGACTTCGCCCGGTGCCCTCTGCGGCCAGTGCCTGCGCGAGCCGCCCCATTTCGACGCCACGCGTGCGGCGCTGGATTACTCCTTTCCGGTGGACGGCTTGATCCAGCAGTTGAAATACGGCGCGCGCCTGCCGCTGGCGGCCCTGTTCGGCGACCTGATGGCGGACGGCATGCGCCAAGGCGGCACAGGCCCTGCTGCGGACCTCATCGTGCCCCTGCCGCTGCATCCGGCGCGGCTGCGCGAGCGCGGCTTCAACCAGGCCGGCGAGATCGCGCGCCGGCTGTCGTCGCTGACCGCCATTCCGCTGCGCATGGACGGCATCCGCCGCACCGTCGACACTCCACCCCAGGCCGGCCTGCACATCAAGCAACGGCGCGCCAACATCCGCGGCGCCTTCGCCTGCGATACACCGCTCGCGGGCCTGAACGTGGCGGTGGTCGACGACGTCATGACCACGGGCTCGACCCTGGACGAATTCGCCAAGACGCTCAAGGCCGCGGGCGCGGCGCGCGTGGAGAACTGGGTGGCCGCGCGCACGGTGCGCCAGCCGCCGAAGGAATGACGTGTTCGACGTGGTGCTGTACCAGCCGGAGATCCCGCCCAACACCGGCAACATCATCCGCCTGTGCGCCAACACCGGCTGCCGGCTGCACCTGGTGAAGCCGCTGGGCTTCCGGCTCAACGAGCGCGCGGCGCGGCGCGCGGGGCTGGACTATGGCGACGCCGACAGCGCCACCGTGCACGCGGACTGGGCGGCGTGCAAGGCGCACTTCAACGGCCGGCGGCTGTTCGCCGTCACCACGCGCGGCAGCCAATCCTATGCTTCGCACGCCTACGCGGCCGACGACGTGTTCGTGTTCGGGCCGGAAACGCGCGGGTTGCCTATCGAAGTGCTGGAGGGATTCTCGCCTGACCATCTCGTGCGCTTGCCCATGCGCGAGGGCAGCCGCAGCCTCAATTTGTCGAATGCGGTGGCGGTAATGGTGTACGAGGCGTGGAGACAGATCAGCTTCGAGGGCGGCCGATAAATCTAACCCGTCTTCACTCGTTCCGAAAGAGACGCTCTACATCGAGCTGCCCCATACGGTCAAAGTCTTCGGGCACCTGAAATTGGCCGCGGAGGAATCCTAATCGCCGGGTCCGCCCTGAGGTCGGAGCATCTAAAGAACACACTCTCACCAGCGGCTTACCGGATTTAGAGATAACAAACGACTCTCCCCTGGCGGCTTGATCGACAAGCTGAGACAACCGCTTCTTTGCTTCGTTGATATCGAAAATCCTCATGCTAATTGACCACTGCCATCAGGAAACCATCATGCCCCTTGCTGCCCACGGTCTGGATGACCGTGGCGCTAACGCGCGGCTCTTTTGCAATCAACTCGAACAACTCGCGTGTGCCGCGCACGTTCGGATCGGAATTGCCGGCATCCACGATCGCGCCTTGGCGCACCACGTTGTCCACGATGATGGTGGCGCCGGGGCGCACCATGTCCAGGACGAGGCGGAAGTAGTTCGGGTTGTTGGGCTTGTCGGCGTCGATGAACACGAAGTCGAAGGAGGCTCCCTCGGCCTTGAGCTTGGCCATGCTGTCGAGCGCCAGGCCCAGGCGCACCTCCACGCGATCGGAAAGGCCGGCACGGGCGATGTTGGACCGCGCAACGTCGGCGTGGCGCGGCTCGGCTTCGAGAGTGATGAGCCTCCCGGCCTCGGGCAACGCCCGGGCCAACCAGATGGTGCTGTAACCGCCGAGAGTTCCGATCTCGAGCACCGTCCGCGCGCCGCTCTGCCTCACCAGAAAGTGCAGCAGCTTGCCCTGCAGAGGTGATACATCGATGGCGGGCAGACCGGCCGCGGCATTGGCCTTGAGCGCCGCATCGAGTGCGGCATTGGGCGGCAGCAGCACATCGGCCAAATAGTGATCCACCGAATCCCAACGGGCCTGGCTCATGACGGCCTCCAACGGTTGCAGGGTTGAACTCTGGTTGGGCCAGAGGCCTCGCCGATGGTTCCAGGGGCCGACCGTCAGCCGCCGCCGGACTTCAGTTGAGGTTGGCGATCACGCCTCGCTGCGCGGATCGCGCGACAGCAGCCGCTCGACGGCCTGTTCTGGGGCCAGGTTGCCGAACAGCACCTCGCACACCGCCTCGGTGATGGGCATGTCAACGCCGGCCTCGCGCGCCAGTTGCCGCACCGAGGCCGCCGAGGCCACGCCTTCGGCCACGTGGCCGAGGGCGACGAGCACGCTGTCCAGCTTGTTACCCTGCGCCAGCATCAGCCCCACCTTGCGGTTGCGCGACAGATCGCCGGTGCAGGTGAGAATGAGGTCGCCCGCGCCCGCCAGGCCCATGAAAGTCTCGGCTCGCCCGCCCAGGCGCGTGCCGAGGCGGGTGATCTCGGCCAGGCCGCGCGTGATCAGCGCCGCGCGCGCGTTCATGCCCAGGTTCATGCCGTCGGCGAGGCCGGTGGCGATGGCCATGACGTTCTTCACCGCCCCGCCCGTCTCCACGCCCACCACGTCGGTGCTGTAGTACACGCGCAGGCGCACGTGGTGCAGTTCGCGGGCGGTGTCGCGGGCGAAGGGTTCGTTGGAGGAAGCCAGGGTGAGGGCCGTGGGCTGGGCGCGCGCCACTTCCAGGGCGAAGCTGGGGCCGGACAGCGCGCCGCAGGGCCAGTGCGTGCCCAGCTCTTCGGCAGCCACGCGGTGCGGGAGGAAGGCCGTGCCGGCTTCCAGCCCCTTGCAGGCCCACAGGATGGGCGCGTGCACGTTCTCTTCCTTGAGATGCCGCAGGGTATCGCGCAGGCCCGCCACCGGCGTGGCCACCAGCACCAGCTCGGCGTCGTGCACGGCCTGGTGGAAATCGGCGTTGGGGCGGATTTCCTCGGGCAGGTGCACCTCCGGCAGGTAGCGCTGGTTGACGCGGCCGGCCGCGAGCAGGTTGACGAGCGAAGCATCGCGCGACCACAGCGACACGCGGTGGCGTCCCGAGAGCGAAATCGCCAGCGCCGTGCCCCAGGCGCCGGCTCCGAGTACAGTAATCTTCATGCCGTTATCCGACTTCGGGGGATATAACGGGGGCGGGCCGGCGAAGCGTGGTGCCTGCGAAGCTGCGCAGCGTAGCCGGCCCACTGCGGCGTGTTTCCTGCGCACGTGCCGAGGCGCCTCGTAAACACGCCGTGGCCCCCATTTCTCTTTGAGCCTTTAAATTCAACCCGCTGACGGTCAGAGCGAGAAACACAGCCCCCACACCTGGCTTACCCGCACGTACCCGCTCTGCCCATCCCTGTGGCGCACCTTCACCCATCCCGACGAACCGATTTCCGTCAGCTCCAGCGCCACGTTGTCGCGCGCCTGGAAAACCAGCGGAGAACTCTCGTCGGGCACCTGGCGGATGTCGGCCACAGGCACCTTCACCAGCACGGTGCGGCGCTCGGACAGCGCCTTTTTCTCCACCCAGGCCAGTTCGCCCGACACGTCGCGCACCTTGGCCCAGTTGTCGATGTTGACCACCACTTCGACGGGATAGAACTGGCTCACCACGTACAGCCGCTGCGAGCGCGTGGAGGGGGCGTCGTACAGCACCGTGCCGGCCTCGGCGATGGAGCGGAAATCGGCCGCCTGCACAGGGACGGGGGGCAGCGCGGCAGCCAGAACGCAGGCTGCGGCCAGGCCCCGGGAGCCAAACCACGCCAGCCGGTCGCGCATCTAGTGGGCGATTTCGATCTTCGGCCCGCTTTGCTGGGCCATGGCCGCCTGTTGCTGCTGGAACAGCGCCTCGAAATTCACCGGCGCGAGCAGCACCGGCGGGAAGCCGGCGCGGTT
>DATNCF010000172.1:0-3301 GCA_035571675.1 Burkholderiales bacterium
TGCCCACCGGCCTGGAGGAAAAGCCCAAGGAGCAAAGCGCCGAAGGCATCAAGGCGCTGTTCTACGCCATCGAGAAGGGCAACCTGGTGTATGCCCAGAAGGTGCTGTCAATGAACTTCGACCCCAACCTGCGCGCCGACAACGGCTATACGCCGCTCATGTACGCGGCGGCGCGCGGCGATGCGCGCATGTGCGAATTGCTGCTGCGCAACGGCGCCGAGGTAGGGGTGGTGAGCGCCGACGGCGACACCGCCATCGAGCTCGCCCTGCGCGTGGGCTCGCAGGAAGTGGCCGACCTGCTCAAGGCCGCCCGGACCGAGGAACTGGCCCGGGCCGAGGCGGCGACCGCCAAGCCCCAGCCGGCCTGAGCCTGCCAGGCGCCACGGGCCGCCCCGGCCCGACGGGCCCTGAAACTGTCCGTTCACTGACGGGGCGGACGCCCGGAACTCCCTGATTCCGGGTAACAATTTGTAATCCGCTCAAGACAGCCGAACTTGATTCGGTCGGACTACTCCAATAGCTAGTCCTTGTCCCCATTTATGTTCTGTCGCCTGAACGGGAGTTCATCATCATGACAGCTTCGTCTCGCCTCAACCGGCCCGCGCTGAAGTTCGCGGCCGTGATCTTCACCGCCGCCGTGGCCGCCTCGGTCACCGCTGGGCTGGTTGTCCGCCATCCACAGCAGTTCGACCCCATTGCGGCCACCCGCGCCGCGCCCACCACGGCCAATGCCATCAACAACCCCGGCACCGGCAGCCAGTTGCTGCCGGACTTCACCACCCTGGTGGAGAAGAACGGCGCCGCGGTGGTGAACATCAGCACGGTGCAGAAAATGCGCACCCCGACCCAGGGCATGCCCATGCCGCCGGGGCAGCCGGGCGATCCGTTCTTCGAGTTCTTCCGCCGCTTCCAGGGCCAGATGCCCCAGCAGCAGCAGCCGGTGTACGGCGTGGGCTCGGGGTTCGTGGTTTCGCCCGACGGCTACATTCTCACCAACGCCCACGTGGTGGCCGACGCCTCCGAGGTCACGGTGAAGTTCACCGACCGCCGCGAGCTCAAGGCCAAGGTGATCGGCGCCGACAAGCGCACCGACGTGGCGCTCATCAAGGTGGACGCCAAGGACCTGCCCGCGGTGAACATCGGCAATCCCGACAAGCTCAAAGTCGGGCAGTGGGTAGCCGCCATCGGTTCGCCCTTCGGCCTGGAGAACAGCGTCACCGCCGGCATCGTCAGCGCAAAGTCGCGCTCGCTGCCCGATGACAACTACGTGCCCTTCATCCAGACCGACGTGGCCATCAACCCCGGGAACTCGGGCGGCCCGCTGTTCAACCTGAACGGCGAGGTGGTGGGCATCAACTCGCAGATCTACAGCCGCTCGGGCGGCTACATGGGCCTGTCCTTCGCCATTCCCATCGACGTAGCCATGAACATCAAGGACCAGTTGCAGAAGACCGGCAAGGTGAGCCATGGCAAGCTGGGAGTGACCATCCAGCCCGTGACCCGTGACTTGGCCGAATCGTTCGGCCTTGCCAAGGCCGAGGGCGCGCTGATCTCCAACGTCGAGCCCGGCGGCCCGGCCGAGAAGGCCGGCCTGCAAAGCGGCGACGTGCTGCTCGCCATCAACGGCAAGCCCGTGGACCAGTCCTCCGACGTGCCGCGCGCCATAGGCGACATGCACGCCGGCGAACGCGCCAACCTCAAGGTATGGCGCAAGGGCGCGACCCGCGACGTCACCGTGGCCCTGGGCGAAATGAACCAGGACACCGTGGCCGAGGCGCCCGAGGCCGCGCAGCAGGGCGGCAAGCTGGGCCTGGCGCTGCGCCCCCTCTCCCCCGAGGAGCGCGGCCAGATCAAGTCTGACGGCGGCCTGGTGGTGGAAGAAGCCACCGGCCCGGCCGCCCAGGCAGGCATTCGCCAGGGCGACGTGCTGCTGGCCTTCAACGGCGAAAAGATCTCCAGCGTGGAGCAGTTGCGCAAGCTGGTGGGCAAGGCCAAGGGCAAGGTGGCCGTGCTGGTGCAGCGCGACGACGCGCGGATTTACGTGCCCGTCAACCTGGGGTGACGCAACGAACAAGGGGCACGCCCCCTTGTATATCCCCCACTTCAGTAACCGGATAGCAGGGGGTAACGGGTCAGGCATCCCGGCTCAAAGCCGGAAGCCAAAGCCGGGGTAGACTAAAGTCTGCCCCGGTTTTTTTATTGCCTAAAGGAATATCGTGACCACCTATGACGGCATCGCGCTGATCCGCGACAACGAACTGAGCTTCGATCCCGGCGACAAGCAGAACGGCAGCCTGTACGTGTGCAGGCCGCCCGCCTCGCCCGCCTCGGCAACCGAGGCCGCCATCGCGCAACTGCGCGCAGCCGGCTTGTGGTCGGACCAGCCGGTGAAAACCGTGGCCGACGACCAGAAGCCGGCCTATCAGGCGCAGATGATTTTCGTCGAGGCCGTGGACGTCGGCGTAGCGGGCCAGAAGCTCATCCTGGCCCGCTACAATCACCCCAAGTTTCCTTCCAGCGGCGAACGCTTCGCCGCGTGGAAAGCATGTCTGGCCTAAGGCCGTTCGACTTCCTTACTTAGCCTCCGACAACTCCACCCAGTTGCCGTCCGGGTCCTCGGCCATGGCGATTCTCACACCGGGCCTGATTTCGCGCGGCTCCCAGGCCAGCTTGTAGCCCGCGCCCTTGATCTTGGCCGCCATCTCGTCCAGGTTGGAGATGGAAATGGTCCAATAGCGGTTGCCGGTGGCGCCGCCCGTGGGGCCGCCGGACGCCGCCACGGTCTTGGGCGAGGTGCCGGTCCAGATCTTGATCTGCGACTCGCCGCAGGCCAGCCGCACGATGACCGCGCCCGTGGAACCCCCTTGCTCGCCGATCTGCTCCAGCCCCAGGGTGTCGCGGTAGAACTTGACCGCGGCCTCCTTGTCCCGCACAACGATGCCCAGGTCAATCGCTTTCTTCGCCAGTTTCACGCCCATCGCCTCTCCTTGAATGTTGGGTTTGCGGAGCCATTGTATAGTCCCCGCAGACAGCGCGAAAAAGAGGAGCCAACATGGATCAGCGCAGCATCGGATCGTTGAAAGTGTCGGTCGTGGGCATGGGCTGCAACCAGCTCGGCACCAAGGGCTGCGAGCCGGCCATGGCCGAGCGCGTGGTGCGCGAGGCCGTGGACGCCGGCATCACGCTGTTCGACACCTCGGACGAATACGGCCGCGACTACTTCAACCCGAGCGACAACAGCGGCTGGGGCCGCTCCGAGGAAATCCTCGGCCGCGTGCTGGCGGGGCGGCGCAACGATGTG
>DATNCF010000173.1:0-3604 GCA_035571675.1 Burkholderiales bacterium
GCGCCGGCCGTGCTTGTCGGTGCAGACGACTGCACCGTCGGGCAGCTGGATCAGGCCGGCGTTGTCGCCGTGGTCCTCGGCGCAGCGGGCGCGGGCCTCGGCTTCCCAGCGGGCGAGCGTGCCTTCCTGCTGCAGCAGCCGCTCGGTCTGCAGCCATTCGCCGCGCCGGTCGGGCTGGGCGTCCAGGCACGGGCCCAGCACGCCCAGGGCGATGGCGAAGATTGCGCCCAGGGCGAGCGCCTCGAGGAGGGCGCGCTTCACGACGCCGCCTTTGCCAGTACTTCGGCGGGGTTGGTCTCGATGTCGTGGGCGGCGTCGAGCAGGCGGCTGGCCAGCTCGCGCAACTGGTCCGGCGTCAGCGAGAACGATGCGGAGATGCTGGAGCGGCCGGAGGCCTTGCCGAGCACCAGGTCGGCGTCGTTGTTTCTCGCGCTGCGGTAGACACGGACGTAGCCTTCGTCCTTGATGTTGAGCGCGTCGAGCTGGTGGACGTGGTCCGGCGCCGGACCAATGAAATACCGCTGCAGCGGATAGTCAGCGGGGACCGATGGCGCGACCGGGGTGTGGGTGAAAGGCGCCTTCATGCCGCCACCTCGGCCGCTGTGCCGACGTCTGCACCCGCGGGCGCTTTCGAAGGACCGAAGGATTGAAGGACGAATCTGCGGACGGCGACAGCGCGGAACTCGTTGGTCTTGTAGTCGATGCCGCTGTTGCCGTTCCCGAAGCCCTGCACCCAGGCGTAGTAGGGCGAGTACTGCGTGCTGGTCCAGTGCCAGCCCTTGGGCATGTCCTCGTGCAGGTTGGCGCTGACCAGCTGGGCTTCGGCCTGGCTGGCGATGTAGGCGTCGGCGGCTTGGACCTTCTGGGCCAGCACGCTGCCGGCCGCGGCCATGGCGGCGGTGTTGACCAGGCCGTCACGACGGTGATCGGCGCCCTTGACGTTGGCGCCGTACTCGCCCCAGGTGCCCTTCAGCTTGGCGGCGGCCGGGCCGGTGAGGACCGCCAGGTGGTAGTCGGGTTGGCCGGCCGCGCCGCGCATGACGCCGGCGTAGCGGTAGCCCGGCAGGCCGGGCCAGGGGGCGCCGATCGGGGGCGGGGTGGTGAGGGCGGTTGCGCCCTGGCGGGAAAGTGACTTTTGGTTCATATCCGCTCCAACTGTTGAGGTTGGCGCGGAGTATGGGACTAAAAGTTACCTCATGTCAAGGACCAAAAGTTACCTTAGTGAAATTATTTGAGCAGTCTGGTCTGCGCGAACTCCGTGAGGTCCCTTCCCGTCTTGCCGGCGCAGTCGCCGTTCCAAGCTGTGGTGAATTGCCTGCCGTGACGTTCCTGCACGAGCACCTTGCCGGCCGACGTAACGACCGCCGAGCCGGGGAAAGTGGCGCCGAATGAGTTCTTGGCCCGATAGTCCACGCATCCGGTGCCGTTGCTCGTCACCATGAAGCGGCGCAGCACAAAAGACTCCGGGTCCTTCATTCCGTCACGCAGGGCCACGACGCCAATCGAGGCGCGTGCCTGTAAGTCAAGATCGCGCGCCTCCTGTGCGCGTTGCTCGGGCGTCTTGCGTGCTTCGTTGGCGCGAGTGTTGGCTCTCCGCTCGTCACCGGCCACGAGCACAGAAAGTGCTAGAACGCCGACAGCGCTGATCAGTCCCCATTTGAACAGTGGTCTCACGGTTGCCCTCCTCTAAGCCTTCTTGTCGCGGTCCTTCTTAAACGCATCAATCATTGCGAGGTAACGCGCCAAGCGTTCGCCGACAAAAAATCCCTCGTTACGCTGGATCTTGTATTCGATGAAGTCGAAAACCTGCTGACCATCGTCTGGCGGCATGCTCTCGAGCACCTCGCCGAGGACAACCACCTTCGTGTCGGCATGCCCTTCGCGCTTGGGCCCTTTGCCTGTCATGAGCCAGTTGAAGCTTACGTTTCCCCAATTGGCGATGCGGATGGCTAATTCGATTTCCGGGAATCCGTCGCCGATGAGCCACTTGCGGGCCGCCTTCGGCCCGACATCGAACTGCTTGGCGAGAGCCGTCTGACGCCCGTGCTTGGGCAATTTCATGTCATCGCACACCTCGTTGAGGCGGCTTGCAAAGCTGAGTCGTATGGAGGTTTGGACGCGGGGCATGGGCAGCAAATCGAGTGCCCAAAGGTTATTTGTCGTCCCGGTAACTTTAAGTCCTTGCATTTAGGTAACTTTTAGTCCCATAATGCGGCCCATGATTGAACCTCATCCATTGGAGCAGGCCATTGCGAAGGTCGGCCTTGTCCGACTGGCGAACGAAGTGGGAAAGACGCACCAAGCGCTGCGCAAATGGCAGCGCGCGGGCCGGATGCCGCGCACTGAATGGACCGGCGAGACCGACTACGCCAAGCGCATCGAGCGCCTGTGTGACGGCACGCCCTCGGCCGAGCAGCTGCTCAAGCCCTGGCCGAAGTGGCCGGCGGATGTGGCGCCGGAAGCCCAGCCTGACAGCCCGGCCGCCTTGGTCGATCCCACGCACGCCACCGCCAGCCGCGGCTGTGACAAGCCGCGCGCCCAGGCCGAGGTCAAGCCGCGCCAGATGCCGCTGAATTTCAACGAACGGCGCGGGCGCCGGGGAGGGGAGTGAGATGCGCAGCACCAGTGCCGCCCGCTTGGCAATGTGCCGTCGAGTTAGCGACAACAGGGCGCCGTGGATGCCTGGGCCGCCAACGTATTCGGCAGATGGTCTGCGCATGCCTGGGCCAGCTGGTCGCGTGGGGGCCGGCCTGATGGCAAACCTAGAGGCATGCGCGGTGTCGGTGCGTGCGGCGATGCACGGCATCGCGCGCATCCAGGACGGCTGGATGACGACGGCGGAGGTGTACGAGCTGGAGCCTGGCCTTAAAACGGCGTTTCGCTCGGGACAATCTGCAGCAGCCAGCTTGGCTCCCCCGGCTCCGCGCCCACCCGAAAGTGGCGCGACTGGACCCGAAACGCCATCGGGCGAAAGCCCGGAAAGCTGACCGTGTCGCCCACGACCAACCCGCAATCGGGTACCACGTCCATTACCGGCAGTGAGCCAGCGGCCTTTGCGGCCGCAATGTGCTGCTCGTCCATCCAGAATTTGACGCTCATGAGTGCCCCTCTCGTTGGTGGTGGTGGAGTTGAGATGCCTCCATTGTCCAGCGACTGCGGGCGCTCGCCCTTCCAGGCCGGCGCGCACTTAGTGCACCCACGGCGACGTGGGCAGCCGGAACCTTTGCAGTTGCCTGTTGCAAGTCAGGCAGCTCTTTCCCCGCCGCCGCACAACCTGGCTGTCCGGCGACACGACGTTGACTCCCTTCAACGGGCCGGGCGCGGGCAGGTGCGCGGCCTTGGGATCGCCAGGGCGGCGGTTTTTCTTCTTGTTCATGGCAGCTTCTTGTTGTTGAGCTGCGAGTCTCTTTTTTTCTCCAAAACAACCGTTACGAAGGCGTTCCGAATTTTTCGGAACGTTTTGATCACCCTTCAAAAACAACATCCCGGAGGCGGGGCATGCAGCTATTTCACGAGACGTGGGTCGACGCATTGCGCGAGGTCATTGCGACCTGCGGAGGAGCCAAACAGGTAGCCAGCAAGCTCTGGCCCGAGAAAACGCCCG
>DATNCF010000174.1:0-22527 GCA_035571675.1 Burkholderiales bacterium
GTCATCGCCGCCTCCGGCACCATCACCCAGCTCATACCGCCGTCGCTGGTGCTGGTGGTGCTTGCCGACCAGCTCGGCCGCTCGGTGGGCGACATGTACGCCGGCGCCATCGGCCCCAGCATCGTTCAGGTGGCGCTGTTCTGCATTTACGTTGCCGCGCTGTCCATCCTCAAACCCAACTCCATGCCGGCGCTGCCCAAGAGCGCGCTCACCCTGCACGGCTGGGCGCTGTACGGCCGCATCCTGTGGGGCATGGTGCCCTCGCTGGTGCTGATTTTCCTCGTGCTCGGCACCATCCTCATGGGCCTCGCCACCCCCACCGAGGGTGGCGCCATGGGCGCGGTGGGCGCCATCGCGCTCGCGGCGCTGCACCGGCGCCTGTCCTGGAACCTGCTGTGGCAGGGCATGGAATCCACCATGCGCATCACCGCCATGGTGATTTTCATCCTGGTGGGCTCCACCGTCTTCAGCCTGGTGTTCCGCGGCGTGGACGGCGACACCTGGATCGAGCACATGCTCACCTCGCTGCCGGGCGGCGCGGTGGGCTTCCTCATCTTCGTCAACCTGTTCTGCTTCGTGCTGGCGTTCTTCCTGGATTTCTTCGAGATCGCCTTCATCATCATTCCGATGCTCGCGCCGGTGGCGACCAAGCTCGGCATCGACCTGATCTGGTTCGGGGTGCTGCTGGGCGCGAACATGCAGACGTCGTTCATGCACCCGCCGTTCGGCTTCGCGCTGTTCTATCTGCGCGGCATCGCGCCCAAGGGAGTGAAGAGCTCGGACATCTACTGGGGCGCCCTGCCCTGGGTGGGGCTGCAGTTGCTGCTGGTGGCCATCGTGGTGTTCTGGCCGGGGCTGGTGACCAGCTTCATCGACAAGGACGTGGACGTCGACATCAAAAAGATCCAGATCGAGGTGCCGGCCGACGATTCGGGCCCGGGCCAGGGCGACCAGCCGCCCGCAGGCCAGGCGCCCGGCTCGCCCGCTGCCGCGGCGCCCGCCGGAGGCCAGTTGACGCCTCCATCGGGGAACTCGGAACAGGACGAGGCCGAGAAAGCGCTAGAGAAAGCCATGGGCGGGGGCGCCTCGAAGGCGCCGGCGGCCGGCAAGTAGGGCGGAGTTCCCGACCCTTGCGCGACTAACCGTTCTTCGCCAGACGGCGGCGCAGCCAGACCTGCAGTTCGCCGACGATGCCGCGGCGGAACAGCAGCACGCAGAACACGAAAATCGCGCCGATGATCACGGTGACCCAGGAGCCCACGCGGTCGGCGAGAAAGTCCTGCAGGCCGATGATGATCATGGCGCCGATGGCTGGTCCGGCGAACGTGCCCAGGCCGCCCAGCAGGGCCATGAGGATCACCTCGCCCGACAGCGACCAGTGCACGTCCGACAGCGTGGCGAAGCCCAGCACCATGGTCTTCATCGAACCGCCCAGGCCGGCGATGGCGGTGGACAGGACGAAGGCGAGCAGCTTGTAGCGGTTTACCGCGTAGCCCAGCGAAATCGCCCGCGGCTCGTTTTCCCGGATGGCCTTGAGCACCTGGCCGTAGGGCGAATGCACGATGCGCACAATGCCCAGGAAAACCGCCACGAACACCGCCAGGACCACGAAGTACATGGTCAGGTCGCTGTCGAGCGGGAGCACGCCGAACAGCGTGCCGCGCGGCACGCCCTGCAGGCCGTCCTCCCCGCCGGTGAACGGCGCCTGCAGGCAGATGAAGTAAATCATCTGCGCCATGGCGAGGGTGATCATCGCGAAATAGATGCCCTGGCGGCGGATGGCGATGAGACCGACGACGAGGCCCAGGGCGGCGGCCACCAGGGGCCCGGCCACGATGCCCGCCTCCGGCGACCAGTGCGCGCTGCGCACCAGCCAGCCGGTGGCATAGGCGGCCGAGCCCATGAACGCCGCATGGCCGAAGGACAGCAGGCCGGTGTAGCCCAGCAACAGGTTGAAGGCGCACGCGAACATGGCGTAGCACATGGCCTTCATGAGAAAAATCGGGTACACGCCGATGAAGGGCGCGAGGATGAGGAAAAGCAGCCCGGCCGCCCAGGCCATGCGGCCGATGCGCGCCATGCGCGCCGACGGGCCCACTGCGCCGACCACGCTCATCAGGCCTCCTTGCCGAACAGGCCGGCCGGCCGGAACATCAGCACCACGGCCATGATGACGAAGACCACGATGTTCGAGGCCTCGGGATAAAACACCTTGGTCAGGCCCTCCACCATGCCGAGCACGAGGCCGGTGACGATGGAGCCGAGGATGGAGCCCATGCCGCCGATGACCACCACGGCGAAGACCACGATGATGAGATTCGATCCCATCAGCGGCGTGATCTGGATGACCGGCGCCGCGAGCACCCCGGCCAGGGCGGCAAGGCCGGCGCCGGCCGCGTAGGTGAGCGTGATCATCATGGGCACGTTGATGCCGAAGCCCTGAACCAGGCGCGGATTTTCGGTGCCCGCGCGCAGGGTGGCGCCCAGGCTGGTTTTCTCGATCAGGAACCAGGTGCCCAGGCACACGGCGAGCGACGCCACCACCACCCAGGCGCGGTAGTTGGGCAGGGTCATGAAGCCGAGGTCGGTGGATCCGCGCAGCAGCGCGGGGACCTGGTATTGCTGCCCCGACACGCCGAACTGATCGCGGAAAACGCCTTCAAAAATCAGCGCCAGGCCGAAGGTGAGCAGCAAGCCATACAGGGGGTCGAGCTTGTACAGCACGCGCAGCAGGCCGCGCTCGATGGCGATGCCGAGCGCGCCCACCACCAGCGGCGCCACCAGCAGCGCCCACCAGTAGTTCAAGCCGAGCTTTTCAAGGCTCAGCCACGCGATGTAGGCGCCGATCATGTACAGCGCGCCGTGGGTGAAATTGATGATGCCCAGCAGGCCGAAAATCACCGCCAGGCCCAGGCTGAGCAGCGCGTAGAAGGAGCCATTGACCAGCCCGAGCAGCAACTGCCCGAGAAAGGCCTGGATGGGAATGCCGAAGATTTCGGTCACGCGATCTCCCGTTCGCGCGGCCCGCCCCCCCGATTCGCGGCGCGGGGGACGGGCCGCCTTAAGCCCGCGTCGCGGTTATTTCCAGAGCGGGCACTTGGTTTCGGCCTTGCTCGTCCACGCCGACTCGCCCTTGAAGGTGTCGACGACCTTGTAGTAGTCCCAGGGCTCGGTGGACTCGGCCGGCGCCTTCACCTGCATGAGGTACATGTCGTGAACCATGCGCCCGTCCGGGCGGATGTAGCCGCCCTTGGCGAAGACGTCGTTGATCTTGGCCTTGTGCAGGTAGGCGAGCACCTTGTCGGCGTCGTCGGTGCCCGTGGCCTTCACCGCCGCCAGGTATTGCTTGGTGGCCGAATAGTCGGCCGCCTGCAGCGAGGACGGCATGCGCTTCATTTTGTCGAAGAACTTGCGGGCCCAGGCGCGCGCTTCCGCGTCGCGATTCCAGTACCAGCTGTCGGTGAGGTACATGTTCTGCGTCGTGTCCAGCCCCAGCGAGTGGATGTCGTTGATGAACACCAGCAGCCCGGCCAGTTTCATGGTCTTGGTGACGCCGAACTCCTTGGCCGCCTTGATGGAGTTGATGGTGTCGCCGCTGGCGTTGGCGAGGCCCAGAATCTGCGCCTTGCTCGACTGGGCCTGCAGCATGTACGAGGAAAAGTCGCTCGCGCCCAGCGGGTGCCGCACCGACCCCACCACCGTGCCGCCTGCGGCCGTCAGGACCGCCGTGGTGTCAGCCTGCAGCGCGCTGCCGAAAGCGTAGTCGGCGGTGAGGAAGAACCAGGTCTTTCCTCCGGCCTTGACCACGGCATTGCCCGTGCCTTTGGCCAGCGCCACGGTGTCATAGGCCCAGTGCACGGTATAGGGGGTGCACTGCGCGCCGGTCAGCGCCGAAGTGGCCGCGCCCACCACCAGGAAGGGCTTCTTCTTCTCCGCGGCCACGGTGGCCATGGACAGGCCGGTGCCGGAGTTGGTGCCGCCGATCAGCATGTCCAGCCCCTGCTGGTCGAACCACTCGCGCGCCTTGGTGGCGGCCACGTCGGCCTTGTTCTGATGATCGGCGGAGAGGATCTCGATTTTCTTGCCGTTGACCGCGCCGCCAACCTCGTCCACGGCCATGCGCATGGCTTCGACGGCGCCGGGCCCGTCGATGTCGGCGTACACGCTGGACATGTCGGTGATGATGCCGATGCGTATGACGTTGCCCGATATCTGGGCCTGGGCCGCGCCGGCAACGCCCAGCAGTGCGCTCAGCGCGAGCGCGCGCGCGGTCGTCGTTTTGCTGATCTTGTTCATCGATGTCCTCCTGTGCGGGTGCTGCGTTAAATGCCAAATCCGGGCTAAACGCCCAGGTATTGGTGAACCTCCTCCAGGTGCGCGGGCAATTCCACGCGGGAAAACTCGTTCAGGATGGCGCCGTGCTCCATGATGAGAAAGCGGTCGGCCAGGGGTTCGGCAAAGCGGAAATTCTGCTCCACCATCACGATGGTATAGCCCTTGGTGCGCAGGTCCGACACCAGTTCGCCGAGCTTCTGCACGATGACCGGCGCCAGCCCCTCGGTCATCTCGTCCAGAAGCAGCAGGCGCGCCCCGGTGCGCAGTATCCGCGCCACCGCCAGCATCTGCTGCTCGCCGCCGGAAAGGCGCGTGCCCTGGCTGCGCGCGCGCTCCTTCAGGTTGGGGAACATGGAATAGATCTCGTCCAGGGACATGCCGCCGGCGGCGATGACCGGGGGCAGCAGCAGGTTCTCCTGCGCCGACAGGCCGGCGAATATGCCCCGCTCCTCGGGACAATAGCCCAGGCCCAGGCGCGCGATGCGGTGCGTGGCCAGCCCGATGGATTCCGTCCCGCGGATGCGGATGGACCCCCTGCGGCTGCCGGTCATGCCCATGATGGCGCGCATGGTGGTGGTGCGGCCGGCGCCGTTGCGCCCCAGCAGCGCCACCACCTCGCCGTCGTCGACGTGGAAATTGACGCCGTGCAGGACATGCGACTCGCCGTACCAGGCATGCAGGTCGCGAACCTCCAGGAAGGGTTCGGCCATCAGT
Organism: Burkholderiales bacterium; assembly: GCA_035571675.1. Taxonomy (GTDB): domain Bacteria; phylum Pseudomonadota; class Gammaproteobacteria; order Burkholderiales; family SG8-39; genus CAIYPG01. The sequence continues at coordinate 5,050 of DATNCF010000174.1, forward strand.
GCCCGCCCAGCGTGGCCTGCGCGCTGCCCATGTAGGCCTCGACGACCGCCGGATTCTTCGACACCTCGGCGTACGGGCCCTCGGCCAGGGTGGCGCCGCGCTGCAGGACCGTGATGGTATCGGCCAGCGTGGCGACCACGCTCATGTTGTGCTCGACCATGAGCACGGTGCGCTGGGCGGCCACCTTCTTGATCAATTGGCGGATGCGTTCCACGTCCTCCAGGCCCATGCCCTGGGTCGGCTCGTCGAGCAGCATCAACTCGGGCTCCATGGCCAGCGTGGTGGCGATTTCGAGGGCGCGCTTGCGGCCATAGCTGATTTCGGCCGTGACGTGGCCGGCATACGGCTCCAGGTCCACGGCCGCCAGCAATTCCATGGCGCGCGCGTTGAGCCTGTCGAGGACGCGCTCGCTGCGCCAGAAATGGAAGGAGTTGCCGAGCTTGCGCTGCAGCGCCACGCGCACGTTCTCGAGCACGGTGAGATGCGGAAACACGGCCGAGATCTGGAACGAGCGGATGATGCCGCGCTTGGCGATGTGGGCCGGGGCGTCGCGGGTGATGTCCTCGCCATTGAACAGAATGCGACCCGATGTGGGCTTGAGAAACTTGGTGAGCAGGTTGAAGCAGGTGGTCTTGCCCGCCCCGTTCGGGCCGATCAGCGCGTGTATGGAGCCGCGCCGGACCCTGAGCGTCACCTTGTCCACCGCCGTAAACCCCCTGAATTCCTTGCTCAAGCGGTCGGTTTCGAGAATGTGCTCGGGACCCATGTCCTACTCCGCGGGGTCCGGCAAAAGCGGCCGCGCCTGGAACGCGCGCGGGCGCTTCCGGGGGACACGGCAAGGCCTGAGCACTTGCCTGTCCTCGTTTCCGGGCCGATCCCGCAAGATGCCGGTTACTTCTTCGCCGCGCGCTGCGCCGCCCGCTGGGCGCCGATCATGAAGTTGTCGAAGCGGTTCTCCGCGACCTGGAACCACTGCACCTGCTCCGCGACGAAGGCCTTCCAGGGCTCGTAGATCTTCTTGAACTTGGCGTTGGTCTTGGCGATGTCGTCGTATACCTTCTGCGAGGCCTGGTAGGCGGCGGCCATGATCTCGGGCGAGAACGACTGCAACTTGACGCCGTTGGCGATGAGCTTTTTCAGCGCGCCCGGGTTGACCGCGTCATACTTGGCCTGGGCGTCGACGTTGGCCTCCGCGCAGGCGGACTCGAGGATGGACTGGTATTCCTTGGGCAGCGCTTCCCATGCCTTGAGGTTGACGAACAGGTCGAAGCCGGTCGCGCCCTCCCACCAGCCGGGATAGTAGTAATTTTTGGCGATCTTGTAGAAGCCCAGCTTCTCGTCGTCGTAGGGTCCGACCCACTCGGCCGCGTCGATGGTGCCTTTTTCCAGCGCGGGGTAGATGTCGCCGCCGGCGATCTGTTGCGGCACCACGCCCAGGGCCTGCATCACCAGCCCACCGGTTCCGCCGATGCGCATTTTCAGTCCCTTGAGATCGCCTACGGTCTTGATCTCCTTCCTGAACCAGCCGCCCATCTGGGCGCCCGTGTTGCCGGCCTGGAAGCTGATGATGTTGTAATCCTTCAAGAACTCGCGCACCAGGGCAAGACCGCCGCCGTGATATATCCAGGCATTGTGCTGGCGTGAATTCAGGCCGAAGGGAATGGCGGCAGAAAAGGCAAAAGTGGGGTCCTTGCCGAAGAAATAGTAGCCCGCGGTATGCGCGCATTCCACCGTGGAGTTCTGGACCGCGTCCACCACCGAGAGCGCGGGGACCAGTTCGCCTGCGGCGAACACCTTGATGGTGAACTTGCCCCCGGTCGCTTCCGACACGCGGCGGGCAATCAGCTCGGCCGCGCCCATCAGCGTGTCCAAACTCTTGGGGAAGCTCGAGGCAAGGCGCCAGCTGACCGTGGGTCCTCCGCTGACCGCCTGCTGCGCCAGGGCCGGAGCGGAACTTGCGCCGGCCGCGGCACCGGCCGCCAAGCCGACACCGGCCTTTTTCAGGAACGAACGTCTTTCCATGCTCATGGATTCCCCTCCATTTTTGAGTTTTAAAAAAGCTTCTCGGGGCATTGTAGCCCCGGACGCAGATGGTTGAATAGAAGGCGGCGCGCTTTTGGGGGAACCCTGTCGAAAACCGGCGTGCGGCCTTTGCGACAGCCAGCCTTCAGACTTGAAACGAAGTCGGCCGCCGGCCCTGGCAATGCTCGCTCCACATGCGCGCAAAAGCGCCTTCCAGCGCCCGGGCGTAGGCCGCGGTGTCGAACAGCGAATGCGTGGCGCGGTTGGCCGCGAGGCGCGCGCCCAGGTCGGCCAGGCGCGGACCGCCATCGGCGAGCGCGATGGCGCTGCGCTCATAGTCATCCAGGTCGGACGCGACGCCCTCGGGCAGCTCCAGGGCGGTGAGCAGACTCGCGCCCACACGCGAGGCAAAGGTCCGGCCGGGAGAGGTGAGCACCGGCACGCCCGCCCATAGTGCATCGCTGGCCGTGGTATGCGCGTTCACCGCCAGCGTGTCCAGGAACAGGTCGGCGTGGGCATGGCGGGCGAGGTGCGCGGCCTTGGCGGCGTAGGGTGCGAACACCAGCCGGCCCGGATCCACGCCCGCCGCCGCGGCGGCGGCGCGCAACCGTTCCTGGGCCACGGCCTGGCCCGCGAGCAGCCACAGCACGCTGCCGGGTACCGCGGCGAGGATGCGCATCCAGGCGGCGAAGACGCTGGCGTCGATCTTGTACAACTGGTTGAAGCAGCAAAACACGAAACCCTGTTCCGGCAACCCGCAAGCGGCGCGTCCCGGCGCCTCGGCCACGGCCTGCCGATCATTGACCTGATAGCTGCCCGGCATGAAGGCCAGCGCTTCGCTATAGCAGTCCTCGGTGCCGGGCGCGATCACCACGCGGTCGGCGATCAGGTAGTCCATGAACTCCGCTCCCATGGTGCCGGGATAGCCGAGAAAGCTCACCTGCAGCGGCGCCGGCCGCATGGCCGGCACTTCGGGACGGCTGCCGCCGGTGTAGCCCTTCATGTCCACCAGGACGTGGATGCCGTCGGCGGCGATGCGCCTCGCCAGGTCGCGGCTGGAGGAGGCCGTGGCGTCGACGAAGCGGTCGCAGCCTTGCACGATGCGACGGCGATAGGCCTCGCCCCCGCCGTAGCTCACCGCTTGCGGCGCGTCGATGCAATAGGCCACCACCTCCACACGCGTCCGGTCGTGCGCGGCGAACAGCCCGGCGGCGAGGTGCGCCGTGGCGTGGTCGTGAAAATCAGCCGACAGGTAGCCGATGCGCAGGCGCCCGCCCGTGCTCCCGGCAGCGGCGGCAGGCCGCGGCAGCGGCTCGACGGCCGCCGCATACCGCGCCGCGTGGCGTCGCGCCACGCGCAACTGGAACGACGGCGTAAACGGCAGCAGCAGCGACTCGAAGGGCAGAATGGCGTCGGCCCACGCCTCCGAGCCGGCTTGCCCTCCGGCGGCCTCGGCCTCGTCGCGCAGGCGCCGCACCTCGGCCTCAACGCCGGGCCAGTCGCACAGGTCCATGAGCGGCTTGAGCAGGTTGGCGCGCGCCGTGGAATTGCCGGGATCGATGCGCAGCGCCTCGCGCAGGTGCTGCACGGCCTCGGTAACGGCACCGCCTTGGTGCAGCAGCGCGGCAAGGTTGATGCGCGCGCCGGCGTGGCCGGGGTCGAGTTCCACGGCCCGGCGCAGCAGGACCAGCGCCTCGTCGGGACGTCCCTGTGCCGCCAGCACCATGCCCAGGTTCGCCGCGGTGCCGGCCTGACCACCCTTCTTCAGCGCCGCGCGCAGGGTGCGCTCGGCGGCGGGCAGATCGCCGCGCTGCCACTCGCCGATGCCGCGGCCGTTCAGGCGGCGCGCCCGGTCGCGCGCCGCCGACTGCAGCAGGCGGCGCAACATGGTCAGTTGGAGTGCATCTCGCGCGTCCTCATCGGAAAGGCGGCGCTCAGTTGCCCGCCACCTTCATGCTCTCGATCAGGATGGAACCGCAGGAGCGCGAGCCGCGCACCAGCACGTCGCTGCCGATGGCGGCGATGGAGCGGAACATGTCGCGCAGGTTGCCGGCGATGGTGATCTCCTCGACGGGATGCGCGATTTCGCCGTTCTCGATCCAGTAGCCGGCCGCGCCGCGCGAGTAGTCTCCCGTCACCAGGTTGATGCCCTGCCCCATGAGCTCGGTGACCAGCAGCCCGCGGCGCATGGTGCGGATGAGCCCTGGCAGGTCCGACTGGCCGGCGCTTTTCCCAGGTTCGAGGATGAGGTTGTAATTGCCGCCGGCGTTGCCGGTGGTCTGCATGCCGAGCTTGCGCGCCGAATAGGCCGACAGGAAGTAGCCCCGCAGCTCGCCCGCGCGCACCACGTCGCGGTCGCGCGTGGCCACGCCGTCGTCGTCGAACCACGTGCTGGCCTGGCCGCGCGGCAGGTGGGGCCGCTCCACGATGTTGACCTGCTGCGAAAACACCTGCTTGCCCAGGCTGTCGACCATGAACGTGGCCTTGCGGTACAGGCTGCCGCCCGACACCGCCGAAACGAAATGCGACAGCAGGCCGTTGGCCACCGGCGCCTCGAACAGCACCGGGACGCTGGTGGTGGCGATCTTGCGGGCGCGCAGCCGCGCCAGCGCGCGGCGGCCGGCGTAGTCGCCCACCGCCTCGGCGGAAGGCAGGTCGCGGGCATTGCGCTCGGAAGCGTACCAGTCGTCGCGCTCCATCTTGCCGTTCTCTTCGGCGATGACGGCGCAGGCCAGGTAGTGGCGCGAGGTGGGGAAGCCGGCCATGAAGCCGTTGCTGTTGGCCAGCACGAACTGCGACTGCTGGGAGGACACGCTCACGCCGTCGGAATTGACAATGCGCTTGTCGAGCCGGAAGGCGGCGGCCTCGCAGTCGCGGGCGATGCTGATGGCCTCGTCCACGGGCAGGTCCCAGGGATGGAACAGGTCGAGGTCGCGGCGGTCGGCCGCGGTGGCCATGAGCGCGGCATCGGCGAGGCCCGCCGCCTCGTCGCTGGCGGTGAAGCGCGCGATGGTGATGGCCTTGTCCACGGTGTCGCGCACAGCCTGGGCCGAGAAGTCCGAGGAGTTGGCGTGGCCTTTCTGCTTGCCCACGTACACCGTCACGCCCACGCCCTTGTCGCGGTTGTACTCGATGTTCTCCACCTCCTGCTTGCGCACCGACACGGTCTGTCCGAAACCTTCCGACGCCTCCACCTCGCAATCGCTGGCGCCCTGCTCGCGCGCCCGCGCCAGCACGTCGGCGGCGATGGATTCGAGAGTGGAAAGGGGGTAGGAAAAGCGCGAGCGGTCCTGGGACATGGTTCCTGGGGGGTGCGGAGGCGGGGAAGCCGGTATCATAGCAGTCACCGTTTCATCCCCCCCCGCCGTCCACCATCACACCATGCAGGAAGACTCCCCGGAAATCAGCAAGACCCGCCGCAAACGCGACATGCATGACCTGCAGGCGCTGGGCGAACGGCTGACCGAATTGAACCGTGCGCAGGTGGACGCGCTCAACCTGCCCGAGGATCTGCGCGACGCGGTGCTGGAAACGCACATCCTTTCCAAGCGCGAGGCGCGCCGCCACCACCTGCAGTACATCGGCCGGCTGATGCGATCCGTGGACCCGCAACCCATCCGTGACAAGCTGCAGGAATGGGACGGCCAGTCGAGCACGCACACCGCCCTGCTGCACCGCGTGGAGCGCTGGCGCGACCGGCTGGTGGAGGACGAAAACGCGGCACAGGAGTTCGCCCTCGAGCTGGGCGCGCGCGGCGCCCAGGTGAACTGGCAGGCGCTGCGCAACCAGGCGCGCGAGGCGCGCCTGGAGCGCCAGCAGAACCGCCCGCCGAAGCACTATCGCGACCTGTTCAAGCTGATCCGCGGACTGATGGAAGACAAGGACAACACCGGGCCTGCAGGCGGAGACGAGGCGCCATGAGCGAGCGTGCGCTGCACATCGGGCTGGTGTCCATCAGCGACCGCGCCTCGGGCGGGGTGTACAAGGACGAGGGCCTGCCCGCGCTTGAGGAGTGGTTTGGACGCGCGCTCACCAGCCCCTGGAAAGCACAGCGCCGCCTCATTCCCGACGAGCAAGAGTTCATTCAAGCCACGCTGGTCAACTTGGTGGACAAGGAAGGTTGCGATCTGGTGCTCACCACCGGCGGAACGGGGCCGGCACCGCGGGATCTCACGCCAGAGGCGACACTGGCCGTGGCGGACCGGGTCATGCCCGGGTTCGGTGAGCAGATGCGGCGCATCAGCCTGGAGTTCGTGCCGACGGCAATTCTTTCCCGGCAGGTGGCGGTGATCCGCAAGAAATCGCTCATCATCAACCTGCCTGGGCAGCCGAAATCAATACGCGAAACCCTTGAAGGGTTGAAGGATGCCGAGGGCAAGTCCATAGTTCCCGGTATCTTTGCCGCTGTGCCCTACTGCATCGATTTGATCGGCGGGCCGTACATCGAAACCAATGAAGACGTGATCAAGGCTTTCCGGCCCAAGTCGGCGATTCGACCCAAACCCCAGTCCTAGGAGTCGTCATGGCCCTGCTTGAATGCATCGAGATTGAGACCGGCCCCAATCCCACCTCAAGCGTCATCTGGCTGCATGGCCTGGGCGCCGACGGCCACGACTTCGAGCCCATCGTCCCCGAACTCGACCTGCCGCCCTCGCCCATCCGTTTCGTCTTCCCCAACGCGCCCGTTCGGCCCGTGACCATCAACATGGGCATGGAAATGCGCGCCTGGTACGACGCATACGGAGACGGGCGGCAAGATGAAGCCGGGATACAAGCGGCGCAGCAACAAATTGAAACCCTTATCGCGCGCGAGAAGTCGCGAGGCACCCCGGCGATGCGGTTGGTGCTCGCTGGCTTCTCCCAGGGCGGCGCCATTGCCTTCCAGACCGCCCTGCGCCACCCCGAGCGCCTCGCCGGCATCATGGCGCTGTCGACCTACCTGCCCATGGCGGACAAGCTCAAGGCCGAAGCTTCGCCCATGAACCGCGACGTGCCGATTTTCATGGCTCATGGGATCCACGATCCGATGATCGGGGTGGAGCGAGCCAAGGAATCAAAGCGCGTACTGGAGTCGCTTGGCTACAAGGTCGAGTGGCACGACTACCGCATGGACCACTCGGTGAATGCCGAAGAGATCGCCGACATAGGTGAATGGCTGAAAAAAGTTCTGCCGTGACGAAGCCACCTGCAGAATCTCATTCGCTCGACATCACCATCTTCTCCGACCGGCCGAATATCCAGCTCACCCCGATGCCCGCCGCATAGGAAGTCTTGCGCTGAAGCAACGGGCTGTTGTCGAAGGCCGTGCCGTGCAGGTCGTAAGCCTGCACGAACCCGCCCACCCATATGTTCGGAAATCGCTTGGACAGCGACGCGACGAAGCGCATTCCGCTGTAGCCGCCGCTCGCCGTGTAAGCCGGCCGGCTCGGCGTGGCATAGGCTGGATCGACGCCATAGAAGTATTGGTGATAGCGCGCATCCGCCCACAACGGCCCGCCGGCCAGGCCGAGGTTCCAGCCGCGGCCCGGACCGACGTCCTTGATGTCCAGGTTGAGCAGCGGATTGGCCAGCCAGCCCTCGTCATGGATGCCGTGCTTCACCGCCGCCACTTTGCGCACCGGGAACTGAAATTGCAGCCGGTAACGGTCGTTGTCGGCGAACTTGTAGCTCACCTGCGGCCCCAGTTCCAGCGTCGGGGCGAGGTTGGGCATGCCCTGCCGGGCGGGGTCGTCGTTGCTGCGCACCGGCACCGAGCCGTTCAGGCTGACGTCCAGTTCCCATCGCTCGGACTTGAACATCAGGCCCCGCACCTTTTCCCGATCGATCTGCAGCACCTCGCCGCGATAGACAAAATAGGGAATGGGGAATGCATAGCTGCGCTGCCTGGCCGAGCCGCGATAATCGGGAAGCGACAACACGGCCACCCCGGCGCCGGCTTCCCACAGCGGGCGCAATGCCTCAGCGGCATGCGCGGGGACACCGAACAAAGACACACTGAGCAATGCAAGGATTTTCAGGCGCGAAGGTTTCATCTTCGCAGTGTACGCCAGAAAACGGCGGTGCGGCTTGATTATTGTATCTCTATGCGATACACTTTATCGTGATCAAAACATTCCGCCACAAGGGCCTGGAAAGGCTTTTCAGGACGGGATCGAAGTCGGGCATCCAACCGCAGCATGTCAGCCGACTTCGATTGCAGCTTGGCATGCTCGACGCGGCCAGCCACGCGTCGGACATGGATTTGCCGGGCTGGAAGTTGCACCCCCTAAAGGGCGCGAGAGGCCATTGGTCGGTCTGGGTAAGCGCCAACTGGCGACTGACTTTCACCTTTGAAGGTGAGGACGCGGTGCTGGTTGACTACCAGGATTATCACTGAGGATTTGAACATGGCGAGAATGCACAATCCTCCCCACCCGGGCGAGGTTCTACAAGACACCGTCCTCGCCGAAATGACGGTGAGTGAATTTGCGCGGAAGCTCAAGGTTTCCCGTGTAGCCCTTTCACGCGTGGTAAATGGCAGGGCAGCCATTAGCGCGGATATGGCGCTGAGGCTAGCCGACGCGTTGGGTGTGTCGGCAGAAACCTGGCTGCGGATGCAACTGGCCTACGATCTGTGGCGGGAGTCGAAGAAACGCCGACCGAAGGTGGAACCGATCAAGCTCGCGGCTTAGTTGAAGCCCCTCCGCTTCGCTTCGGGCCTTACTCTCCCGTATCCTGGATCATCTGCTTCCCGCGGATGAGCTCGAAGTCGTCGCCGCGCTCCTCCACCTTCGCCGCCAGCAGCATCACCTTCTTGCCGCCGAATTCGAACTCGAAGCTGCGCCCCGGCTCGTGGGTGTTGGGCGTGGCGAGCACCTGCGCGTCCAGCGCGTCCAGCGAAGGGTTGAGCAGCAGGGCGGCTTGGGGATCGTCGGGGGAGTCCTTGGTCTTCAGGCCGATGAGCGCGGAGGTGCGGCCGAGGCTCTGTATGCCCACGTTGCCCTGCTGCGCCGTCTCGCGCACCAGGCGCCGGACGATGCCGATCACCCAGTTGTTGCCGCCCTCGGGCTGCAGTCCCACCAGCGCTCCGACCTTCAGCCAGTCGCCCTTGAACTGCGGGATGACGGCGCCGAAGCCGCCGGCGCTCACGTCCTCGACAATCCAGTTCTCGATGCGGCTCGCGTCGAAGTCGAGCGACGAGCCCAGTTCTGCCATGACGCCTTCGTACCCCGGCGACACCAGCAGGCGCGACTTCACGCGGTGGCGCGGGTGTCGGCGTTCGGGGAACTTGGGCGACCAGTACACCAGCAGGTGGCGCAGCACGTCGAGCACCATGTCGGACTCGTAGCTTCCGCCCAGGTTGAGGTTGGCCGGCACCATGTGGCCCGATTCGATGGACTTGGCCAGCTTTTCCGCCTCCTGAGCGGCGCTGCCGGCGGCGAAAAAACGCAGCGTGGGGGCATGCTGGGGCGGGCGCGCCAGGCGCAGCGGGGCGCGGTCGGTGGCGAGGTCGATCCAGTAGGCGATGTCGGGCTGCTGCTCGAGCGACTGCTTGAACGAGTCGGCGAAACCGGCGATCAGGCGCTCGGCCAATTCGATTTCCGCCGGCAGCAGGGTGTCGGGCGAGGCCGCCGCCAGCATCACCGCCTTGACGAATTCCTTTTCCGGCGAGGATTCGCCCGGCAGCCCGGCCACGCCCGGATGCACCACCACCTTGGCGGCGGCGATCTTGTTCGATTCGGCGAAGGCATACACCTTGGCCACGCGGCCCCAGGGCGTGCCCTCGAAGGGGCCGTAGCGGATGTATTGCCACTTGATTTGCGCCGCCAGGCAGCGCAGCGCGCGCACCGCGAGCAGCGGCAGGCTGCTCTTGAGCGATTCCACGCCCCTGCCGCCGCCCGCGTACAGTTCGAGGCAGGAGGCGAAGGACAGCGCGGACTGGTTCCAGTAGCCGTGAATGGCGGTCCACAGGCGCTGTTCCTGGAAACGCGACAGGCGCGCCGAAGACAGGTACTCGCGCTGCAGGCGGCGCACGTAGATCTGCGCCGTGTCGTCGATGAGCAGCAGCAACTGCGCCCGGTAGTCGGGCCTGAACCCTTCCACGCCGCGCACCGATTCCATCCAGTGCGACAGCTCCTCGACGGCCTTCACGGCATCGTGGTTCTGCACGTTGTGCAGAATGCTCTTGGCCTCTTTCAGCCCGGCCATGGGATGGTCGGGTTTGCCGCCGAACAGTTTCAGCATAGCCCTCCTGAGGGAGACGGGGCCAGGCCCCGGTCCTGCGCGGCGGCGAGCGCGGCCGCCATGAGTTCTGTGGCCCTCAGCAGCGCAGGCCGGCCGATTATAGCGGAACCCTCCAACTCCTCCGCGCTCTCCAAGACGGCGGAACGCCGGGGGCAGGAGATGCCGCCACTGCCGCTGTGGCTGCGCACTGTTGCTTTAACAGGCTGCTGATACGATCCGTTACAAAAGCCTCGTTGCCCGCTAACATTCCCCCCGGATAATCCGACCTTGCCACCCCCAATCCCTCCGCCCCACCGACGCCACGCCGGACCATGACCATTCCGCCGCGCAGCAGGCAGCCCCTTTCCCTTGGCCCTCCATCGCGGCAGCTTGGCCGTGCCTGGGTGTGGGTGCTCATCGCGATTGTCATTGTCGCCGTGGCGGCCTGGTTCATCTGGTTTCGCAAGCCCGCGGCCGAGGACGTCCAGCAGGCCGGCCGCCGCGGTCCGGGCGGCCCGGGCGGCGCGCCCACCTCGGTGCTGGTGGCCAAGGCCACGATCGGCGACGTGAACGTGTATCTCAGCGCCCTGGGAACGGTGACGCCTCTCGCCACGGTGACGGTGAAAAGCCGGGTGGACGGGCAGTTGCTGCGCGTGCTGTTCCGCGAGGGGCAGATCGTCAAGGCCAACGAACTGCTGGCGGAAATCGACCCGCGCGCCTTCCAGGTGCAGCTCACCCAGGCCGAAGGCCAGATGGCCAAGGACCAGGCGCTGCTCGCCAACGCGCGCGTGGACCTCACTCGCTACCGCACGCTGTTCGAGCAGGACTCCATTGCCCGGCAGCAACTCGACACCCAGGAGTCGCTGGTGCGCCAGTACGAGGGCGCCATCAAGGCCGACCAGGGCGGCATCGACAGCGCCAAGCTGCAGCTCGACTACACGCGCGTGACCTCGCCCATCGCCGGGCGCGTGGGCCTGCGCCCGGTGGACCCGGGCAACATCGTGCACGCCAGCGATACCGCCGGCGTGGCGGTGATCACCCAGATCGAGCCCATCAGCGTGATGTTCTCGCTGCCCGAGGACAACGTGCCCCAGGTCATGAAAAAACTGCGCGCCAACGAAAAGCTGGAGGTGCAGGCCTACGACCGCGCCGGCAGCACGCGCCTGTCCACGGGCTACCTCGCCAGCGCCGACAACCAGATCGATCCCGCCACCGGCACCGTCAAGCTGCGCGCGCAGTTCACCAACCACGACTTCGGCCTGTTCCCCAACCAGTTCGTGAACGTGCGCATGCTGGTGGACGTGCTGCACAACGCCGTCACCGTGCCCTCGGCCGCGGTGCAGCGCGGCCAGAACGGCATGTTCGTGTACATCGCCAGGCCCGACAACACGGTCACGGTGCGCCAGGTGACGCCAGGCCCCACCCAGGGCGACCGCGTGGCCATTACCGCGGGCGTTGCCGACGGCGAGTCGGTGGTGGTGGACGGCATGGACCGGCTGCGCGAAGGCGCGAAGATCAACGTCACCGACGCCGCGGCGCGCGCCGCGGCGTCCACCGCCGCACCGGGGCGGCGCCGCAACGGCGGGGGCGGCGAGGCCGCCAAGAACGGCGCCGGCAATAATGACGGCAGCCGGGGCGGTTCGGCAGAAGGACAGGGCCAGGGCCGCAGCGGCACGCCGGATGCCGCCGGCAAAGCGCCCGCGCCGGCCGGTTCCCAGGCAGGTCCGCAGGGCGGCCCCTCGGCCGAGGGACCCGGGGGCGGCTTCGGCTCGCTCACGCCCGAGGAACGCCAGAAGCGCTGGGAGGCCATCAACCGGCGCATCGACGCCGGCGAGTTCGGCGAGGAAATCAAGAAGCTCCCCGAGGAGCAGCGCAAGCAGCGCATGCGCGAACTGCGCCAGCAGCGCCAGGGCGGAGGCGGCGGCCAGTAGCGCGCGGGCAGCGTCTGCCCGGACGCGACAGCCGACACACACATGAATCCCTCGCGCCTGTTCATCCTGCGGCCGGTGGCCACGTCGCTGTTGATGCTGGCCATCCTGCTCGCCGGGGCGCTGGCCTACCGGGTGCTGCCGCTGTCTGCGCTGCCCGAGGTGGACTACCCCACCATCCAGGTGGTCACCCTGTACCCGGGCGCCAGCCCCGACGTCATGACCTCCTCGGTGACCGCCCCGCTGGAGACGCAGTTCGGGCAGATGCCGGGCTTGAACCAGATGTCATCCTCCAGCTCGGGCGGCGCCTCGGTGATCACGCTGCAGTTCAACCTCACCATGGGCCTGGACGTGGCCGAGCAGGAGGTGCAGGCGGCCATCAACGCCGGCGCCAACCTGCTGCCCCAGGACCTGCCGGGGCCTCCTGTGTACAACAAGGTCAATCCCGCCGACGCACCCATCCTCACCCTCGGCGTCACCTCGGCCACGCTGCCGCTCACCCAGGTGCAAAGCCTGGTCGACACGCGCGTGGCGCAGAAGATCTCGCAGTTGCCCGGCGTGGGCCTGGTGGCGCTGGCGGGCGGCCAGCGTCCGGCGGTGCGCATCCGCGTCAACCCGCGCGCGCTGGCGTCCTACGGCCTGTCCTTCGATGACCTGCGCACCGCCATCGGCGCCGCCAACGTCAACCAGGCCAAGGGCAGCTTCGACGGGCCGGCGCGCGCCTCCACCATCGACGCCAACGACCAGCTGCGCTCGGCCGACGAATACCGCAACCTCATCGTGGCCTACAAGAACGGCCGGCCCATCGCGCTCTCGGACGTGGCCGACACCGTGGACGGCGCCGAGAACGCCAAGCTCGCCGCCTGGGCCAACGACAAGGCGGCGCTCATCGTCAACATCCAGCGCCAGCCCGGCGCCAACGTCATCGAGGTGGTGAAGCGCGTGAAGGAGTTGCTGCCGCAGCTGCAGGCCTCGCTGCCGGGCGCCGTGGAGTTGAGCGTGCTCACCGACCGCACCGTCACCATCCGCGCCTCGGTGGACGACGTGCGCACCGAGTTGTTCATCGCCGTGGCGCTGGTGGTGCTGGTGATCTTCCTGTTCCTGCGCAACCTGCCCGCCACCATCATCCCCAGCGTGGCCGTGCCGCTGTCGCTGGTGGGCACCTTCGGCGTCATGTACCTGGCCGGGTTCAGCATCAACAACCTCACCCTCATGGCGCTCACCATCGCGACCGGCTTCGTGGTCGACGACGCCATCGTCATGATCGAGAACATCGCCCGCTACATCGAGCAGGGCGAGAAGCCGCTGGCCGCGGCCCTCAAGGGCTCGGAGCAGATCGGCTTCACCATCATTTCGCTCACCTTCTCGCTCATCGCCGTGCTCATTCCGCTGCTGTTCATGGGCGACATCGTGGGGCGCCTGTTCCGCGAGTTCTCCATCACCCTGGCGGTGGCCATCCTCATCTCGGCCGCGGTCTCGCTCACCCTCACGCCCATGATGTCGGCGCGGCTGCTGCGCCACACCCCCGAAGAAAAGCAGGGCTGGTTCTACCGCAAGAGCGGGGCAGTGATCGACGGCGTCATCGCGCGCTACGGCATGGCGCTCACCTGGGTGCTCGACCGCCAGGCCGCCACGCTGGTGGTCGCGGCGCTGACGCTGGCGCTCACGGTGCTGCTGTACATCTTCATCCCCAAGGGCTTTTTCCCCATCCAGGACACCGGCGTGGTGCAGGCCATCACCGAAGCCCCGCAGTCGGTGTCCTTCGCCGCCATGGCCGAGCGCCAGCAGGCGCTGGCCGAGGCGCTGCTCGCCGATCCGGCGGTGGACAGCCTGTCCTCGTTCATCGGCGTGGACGGCTCCAACGCCACGCTGAACAGCGGACGCATGCTCATCAACCTCAAGCCGCTGGGGCAGCGCGGGGCGGAGGGGCCGCGCATCGGACCCGCCGATCTCATCCGCCGCCTGCAGACGCGCGCCGACAAGGTCGAGGGCATCACCCTGTACCTTCAACCGGTGCAGGACCTCACCATCGAGGACCGTGTGAGCCGCACCCAGTACCAGTTCAGCGTGGAAAGCGCCAACCCCGCCGACCTCGCCACCTGGGTGCCCAAGCTGGTGGATAAACTGCGCGGCGTGCCGCAGCTCGCCGACGTGGCCAGCGACATGCTCGACCAGGGCCTGCAGGCCTATGTGGACATCGACCGCGCCAGCGCCAGCCGGCTGGGCGTCACCGTGGCCGCCATCGACAGCGCGCTGTACAACGCCTTCGGCCAGCGCCTGATTTCCACCATCTTCACCCAGTCCAACCAGTACCGCGTGGTGCTGGAGGCGCAGGCCGAGTTCCAGCGCGGGCCGGGCGCGCTGGACAACCTGTACGTGGCCTCCACCAGCGGCCAGCAGGTGCGCTTGTCGGCCATCGCGCGCCTCTCCGAAAGCAACTGGCCGCTGGTGGTCAACCACATCGGCCAGTTTCCCGCCGCCACCATTTCCTTCAACCTGGGGCGCGACGGCCATTCCCCCGCGTCGCTGGGCGACGCGGTGGACGCCATCCGCGCCGCCATCGCCGACATCGCCATGCCGCTGTCGGTGCAGACCCATTTCCAGGGCGCCGCCGCGGCCTTCCAGTCCTCGCTCACCAACACCCTGCTGCTCATCGTCGCCGCCATCATCACCATGTACATCGTGCTGGGGGTGCTGTACGAGAGCTACATCCACCCCATCACCATTCTCTCCACCCTGCCTTCGGCGGGCGTGGGCGCGCTGCTCGCGCTCATGCTGTTCGGCCAGGACCTGGGCATCATCGCCATCATCGGCATCATCCTGCTCATCGGCATCGTGAAGAAGAACGCCATCATGATGATCGACTTCGCGCTGGACGCCGAGCGCAACGAGGGCAAGAGCCCGCGCGAAGCCATTTACCAGGCTTGCCTGCTGCGTTTCCGCCCCATCCTCATGACCACCATGGCGGCGTTGCTGGGCGCGCTGCCGCTCATGCTGGGCACGGGCGTGGGCTCGGAACTACGCCATCCGCTGGGCATCGCCATGGTGGGCGGGTTGCTGGTATCGCAGGTGCTGACGCTGTTCACCACGCCGGTGATCTACCTGGGCTTCGACAGCCTGGCGCGGCGGATACGCGGCACAGCGGCCTCCGATCCCTACGCCGTGGACGATCCGGCGCCCAGCGCCATCGGCGGCCCGGACGAAGTGGACGGAACGGACCACATGGACGGCGCAGGCAGCGCCCCGGAGGCGCGGTGAACCTCTCGGCGCCCTTCATCGCCCGGCCCGTGGCCACCACGCTGCTCACCATCGGGCTGGTGCTGGCCGGCGCCATAGCCTTCCGCCTGCTGCCGGTGTCGCCGCTGCCGCAGGTGGACTACCCCACCATTTCGGTGCGCGCGTCCATGCCCGGCGCCAGCCCCGAGACCATGGCGGCCACCGTGGCCACGCCGCTGGAGCGGGCGCTCGGAGCCATCGCCGGCGTGACGGAAATCACGTCTTCCAGCGCGCTGGGCTCCACGCGCGTGACGTTGCAGTTCGAACTCGACCGCGACATCGACGGCGCGGCGCGCGACGTGCAGGCCGCCATCAACGCCGCGCGCGACCTGCTGCCCTCGGGCATGCCCAGCCTGCCCTCCTACCGCAAGGTGAACCCGGCCGACGCGCCCATCATGATCCTGGCGCTCACTTCGGACACGCTCACCCAGGGCCAGATGTACGACGTGGCGGCGAGCATCCTGGCGCAGAAGCTGTCGCAGGTGGAGGGCGTGGGCGAGGCCACGGTCGGCGGCGGCGCGCTGCCGGCGGTGCGCGTGGAAGTAAACCCCGCCGCCGCCAACCGCTACGGCATCGGCATGGAGGATCTGCGCAACGCCATCGCCGCCGCCAACGTCAACCGGCCCAAGGGTTCGCTGGAGGACGGCGAACGGCGCTGGCAGGTGCTGGCCAACGACCAGGCCAAGAAGGCCGCCGACTACGTGCCCCTCATCGTGTCGTACTCCAACGGCGCGCCGGTGCGCCTGTCGGACGTGGCCGAGGTGGTGGATTCGCAGCAGGACCTGCGCAACGCCGGGTCGTACAACGGCCGGCCGTCCATCTCGGTGGTGATCAACCGCGCGCCCAACGCCAACATCATCGACACCGTGGACCGCATCCGCGCGCTGCTGCCCGAGCTGCGCGCCGCCATCCCCAGCGCGGTGAACCTGGAGGTGGCGCAGGACCGCTCGCCCACCATCCGCGCCTCGCTGCGCGAGGTGGAGCGCACGCTGCTCATCTCGGTGGCGTTGGTGATCCTGGTGGTGTTCCTGTTCCTGCGCGAGGCGCGCGCCACGCTCATCCCCATCGTGGCCGTGCCGGTGTCGCTGGTGGGCACTTTCGCCATCATGTACCTCGCCGGCTACAGCCTGAACAACCTGTCGCTCATGGCCATCACCATTGCCACCGGTTTCGTGGTGGACGACGCCATCGTGGTGCTGGAGAACGTCACCCGCCATCTGGAGAACGGCATGAAGCCCTTCCAGGCCGCCCTGCGGGGCGCGCGCGAAGTGGGTTTCACGGTGCTGTCCATGAGCCTGTCGCTCATCGCCGTGTTCATCCCCATCCTCATGATGGGGGGCATCGTGGGCCGGCTGTTCCGCGAGTTCGCCGTCACCCTCTCGGCGGCCATCCTGGTATCGCTGCTGGCCTCGCTCACCGTCACGCCCATGATGTGCGCGCGGCTGCTGAGGAAGCGCCGGGCGCAGCCGGCCGGAGACGGCGGGACCGCGGCCGAACCCGCCGCGAGGAGCGGGGCCGCGGCGGAACCCGCCCCGAGGCGCGGACCGCTGCGCCGCTTCGCCGCCGGCGTCGGCGCCGCCAGCGGACGCGCCTTCGGCGCCGCCGTCCACGGTTACTCGCGCAGCCTCGCCTGGTCGCTGCGGCACGGCGCGGTGATGCTGCTCATTCTCGCCGCCACGGTGGCGCTGAACATCTACCTGTACGTCATCGTGCCCAAGGGCTTTTTCCCGCAGCAGGACACCGGCCGGCTGGTGGGATTCATCCAGGCCGACCAGAGCATTTCCTTCCAGGCCATGCGCCAGAAGCTGTCCGATTTCGTGGAAACGGTGAAGTCGGATCCGGCGGTGGAAAACGTGGTGGCCTTCACCGGCGGCGGCCAGCGCAACGGCGGCTCCATGTTCGTGACGCTCAAGCCCCTGGCCGAGCGGCGCGTGTCCGCCGACCGCATCATCGCGCGGCTGCGCGGCAAGCTGGCGCGCGAACCCGGCGCCAACCTGTTCCTGCAGCCGGTGCAGGACATCCGCGTCGGAGGGCGCCAGGCCAACGCGCA
>DATNCF010000175.1:0-6788 GCA_035571675.1 Burkholderiales bacterium
AAGCCACCGCCGGCCCTGTCAAGGCGGCCGACTTCGAGAAGACCATGGTGCTGCGCCCCGGCGCGCTGCGTCCCGCTCCTGCGCCCGTGGCGGCTCCGGCCATGGCGCCCACCGCGACCGCCACCATGGCGCCGGCGGCGGCCCCCGCCGGCGCTACGGCTGCCGCGGCGGCACCGGCCAAGTCGATGGGCGACACCACGGTGACCGCCGCCGCCCCCGCCGCTCCCGCGCCCGCGCCGGCGGTGCAGAAGGGCGCCTTGCAGCTCCTGTCCGGCGCAAACGCCGGCCGCGAGCTGGAGCTGACCAAACCCCTCACCACGCTGGGCAAGCCCGGCGTGCAGGTGGCTGTCATCACCCGCCGTCCCCAGGGCTTCTTCATCACTCATGTGGAGGGGGCCAACCATCCGGTGGTGAACGGCAAGACGCTCGACGCCCAGGCGCATGCCCTGGGCGATCACGACATCATCGAACTTGCGGGCGTGAAGATGGAGTTCTTCCTGAAGAGCTGAGCCCGGCGGTCCGGGCAGCGGGCGGGTCATTCAACCGGGGGGCGCTTGAGGCAGCACATCATCCGTATTTCGCTGGGGCTCCTGGTGGTCCTGGTCCTGCTCGGCCACGCAGCGAAGTTCTACCATTTTCCGCTGATCGAGCAGTTCGACAACATCATCTACGACGCGCGGCTGCGCTTCACCATGCCGGGCACCGTGGACGATCGGGTCGTCATCCTCGACATCGACGAGAAAAGCCTCGCGGTGCCCGAGCTCGGTCGCTGGCCCTGGCGCCGCGACAGGCTCGCGCAATTGCTCGACAAGCTGATCGACAAGTACGGCGTGGCCATCGTTGGCTTTGACGTGGTGTTTGCCGAGCCTGACGTCAGTTCCGGCCTGCCGGTCATGGAGAGCCTAGCCAAAAAGGAACTCGCCGGCGTTCCGCAGTTCGCGCAGGCGCTGGCGCAGATCAGGCCGCAGCTCGACTACGACGCCATTTTCGCCAAGGCCATCAAGGGCCGGCCGGTAGTGCTCGGCAGCATATTTCTCGGCGACGAAGACTCCAAGGAGGCCGGCACCGTGCCTGAGCCGGTGCTGCCCGCCGGCACTTTTGCCGGCAAGAACATCGGCTTCATCAGTTGGCTGGGCTTCACCGGCAACCGGGCCGAGTTCCAGGCCGCGGCCGCCGGTGGCGGCTATTTCAATTTCGTGCCCGACGACGACGGCGTGGCGCGCCGCGTGCCGCTGCTGTCCGAATACAAGGGCCGTTATTACGAGTCGCTGTCGCTCGCGATGGTGCGTGCCCTGCTCGGCTTCCCCAAGATCGTTCCCGGCTATCCGGAACGCTTCGTGAGCAAGAGCTACACCGGCCTGGAATGGTTGCAGGTGGGCGACCTGAAAATCCCCGTGGACGACACGGTGAGCGCGTACGTCCCGTACCGCGGCCCGCAGCGCAGCTTCCCGTACATATCTCTGGCTGATGTGTATTTCGACAAGGTGCCGCTGGAGAAGCTGAAGGGAAAGATCGCGCTGGTGGGCACCTCGGCCCCCGGCCTGCTCGACTTGCGCTCCACGCCCGTGGACAAGGCCTATCCGGGGGTCGAGACGCACGCCAACATGATCGCCGGCATGCTCGACCGCAAGCTCAAGCAGAAGCCGCCCTACGTGCTCGGGGCGGAGGTCACGCTGCTGCTGCTGTTCGGCCTGACGCTGTCGATCCTGGTGCCGTTCCTTTCGCCGCTGCGCGCCACCCTGATATCGGCGCTGGCGCTGCTCGTCATGGTGGCGCTCAACGTGGGCGTGTGGAGCGGCGCGGCCACCATCCTGCCGCTCGCCTCCGGCCTCATCATGATCGTGGTGGTGTTCATGGTGAACATGGCCTACGGCTACTTCATCGAGTCGCGCTCCAAGCGCCAGTTCACCGAGCTGTTCGGCCAGTACGTGCCGCCCGAGCTGGTGGACAAGATGGCCGAGAACCCCGAGCAGTACAGCATGGAGGGCAAGAAGGAAAACCTCACCGTGCTGTTTTCGGACGTGCGCGGCTTCACCACCATTTCCGAGAGCCTGGAGCCGCACGAGCTGGCGCAGTTCATCAACGAGTACCTGACCTCGATGAGCCTGGTGATCCGCAACAACCGCGGCACGCTGGACAAGTACATCGGCGACGCCATCATGGCCTTCTGGGGCGCGCCGGTGGCCGACGTCGAGCACGCCCGCCAGGGCGTCATCTCCGCGCTCATGATGCAGGAGGAACTGAAGAACCTGCAGGCCGAGTTCAAGCAGCGCGGCTGGCCCGACATCAAGATCGGCATCGGCGTGAACACCGGCGACATGACCGTGGGCGACATGGGCTCCAAGGTGCGCAAGGCCTACACCGTGATGGGCGACGCGGTCAACCTGGGCTCGCGCCTGGAGGGCATCACCAAGCAGTACGGCGTGGGCATCCTGGTGGGCGAGGAGACGCGCAAGCTGGTGAAGGACGTGGTGTTCCGCGAGATCGACAAGGTGCGGGTGAAGGGCAAGGACGAGCCGGTGTCCATCTACGAGCCGCTCGGCATCGAGGGATCGGTGGACAAGAAGACGCTGGACGAACTCAAACTCTGGAATCAGGTGCTGAAGCTGTACCGCGCCCAGAACTGGGATCAGGCGGAACTGCAGCTCATGAACCTGCAGCGCATGAATCCCGGGTGCGCACTGTACGGCATCTTCCTCGGGGAGATTGCCGGATACCGCTCCAATCCGCCGGAACCGGCCTGGGACGGCGTGAGGAAATTCGACACCAAGTAATGGACGGCACGTGAAACTGCGCATCCTCGGCTGCAGCGGCGGCATCGGCGGGCGGCACCTGCGGACCACCTCCATGCTGCTCGACCATGACGTCCTGATCGACGCCGGCACCGGCGTGGGCGACCTGTCGCTCACCGAGCTGTCGATGATCGACCATGTTTTCGTCACCCACTCGCACCTGGACCACGTGGCCTGCATCCCGTTCATGGTCGATACGGTGGGCGGCATGCGCGACCGGCCGCTCACCGTGCACGCCCTGCCGGCCACCATCGAGATCTTGCGCAACCACCTGTTCAACTGGAGCATCTGGCCGGATTTCACCCAGATTCCCGACGCCGAGGCGCCGCTGCTGCGCTTCGAGCCCATCGAGGTGGGCGGGGAGGCGCAGTTGTCCGGCGGGCGCAAGGTGCGCGCGCTGTCCGCCAACCACGTGGTGCCCGCGGTGGGCTACCAGCTCGATTCGGGCAGCGCCAGCCTGGTGTTCACCGGCGATACGTCCGTCAACCCGGAGTTGTGGAGCGCGGTGAACCGCATCACCAACCTCAAGTACATCATCATCGAGACCGCCTTTTGCAACCGCGAGCAGCAGCTGGCGGCGGTGTCCAAGCACCTGTGCCCGTCGATGTTGGCCGAGGAACTGGCGCAGCTCGAGCGCAGCGCCGAGATTTTCATCACCCACCTGAAGCCGGGTGAAATCGAGCTTACCATGCAGGAGATCGAGGAGGACGCCGGGCAGTACCGCCCCAGGATGCTGCAGAACAACCAGGTGTTCGAGTTCTGAGCCCCAAGACCATCATGGCCGGCAAGATCAGCATCGACGTCCTGAAGGGCCTGGACCCCGTTTCCGCCATGTCCGAGGCGCGCCTCGCGGAGCTGGCGGAACTGTGCTTCCTCGAAAGCGTGGGCCGCAACCTCGATCCCTTCCGCATGCGCGGCATTTCCGGCCAGACCGTGTACCTCATCAAGGGCGAGCTCGGCCTGATCGACGGCAACGCCTCGCGGGTGCTGGTGGGCGGAACCCGGGAAGCGCGCATTCCGCTCGGCCGCCAGATCACTGCGGCCACCACGGCGCGCGCCATCACGGACCTGGAACTGCTGCGCATCGACGATGACCTGCTCGACATCATGGTTACGTGGGACCAGCTTGCCGGCGGCGGCGAAAAGCCCGCGGAGCAGCCCAAGGCGGCCGGCGTGTCGCTGGCCAACTGGTCCATCCTGTCGGGGATGTTCAGCGTCAGCAACCTGAAATATGGGGCCTTTTCCCAGCTTCCCTCCTCCAACATCGAGGAGCTCCTCACGCGCTTTAAGCGCATGGAGGTGCGCGCCGGGGACGTGCTTATCCGCGAGGGCGAGGAAGGCGATTACTATTACGTGATCGAAAGCGGCAAATGCCGGGTGGAGCGCATGATCGGCGGGGTCAGCATGCTGCTGGCCGAGTTGAAAAGCGGCGATGCCTTCGGCGAGGAGGCGCTGGTGTCACAGGCCAAGCGCAACGCCACGGTGACCATGAAAACCGACGGCGCGGTGCTGCGCCTGGCCAAGCGCGATTTCGAGGTCATGCTGAAGGAGCCGCTGCTGCACCGGGTGTCCATGGAGGAGGCGCGGCAGAAGGTCGCGCTGGGCGGCCAGTGGGTGGATGTGCGCTACCCCTCGGAATACCAGTACGACAAGCTGCCGGGGGCCATGAACCTGCCCCTGGCGGAGGTGCGCAATGCATTTGGCATATTGGACCGGGAACGGGAGTACATTCTGTACTGTCAGAGCGAGCGGCGCAGCGCCGCGGCCGCCTTTTTGCTCGCCCAGCGGGGTTATCGCGCCTTTGTGCTCGAGGGCGGCTTGTGGGGCGGCGCGCGCCGTGGCTAAATTACGCTTTTCGCGCCGCCTTTCACGGCGCGTTTCGTGCTTGGTTGCCGGCCGGCCGGGAGCGCCTGTCGGCCGGGAGATGAATCGCCCCGCGAATGCCGCCCCTGCCGGGGGGGCGGCCATGCCATCGGCCGGGGCGGCAGAAGGAGTCCATTCATGAGCGCCGTACTCAACGCACCGCCGCAGGCGGGCGGGGACGTCAACAGCAAGCTGGCGTTCCAGAAGAACCTGCAGGCGGTCACCAACCGCATCCACGCCACCGCCAACATCGACGAGATCATGCTGGAGGTGAGCGCGGACATCTGCACCCTGTTCGGCGCCGACCGCCTCACCATCTACACCCTGGGCGAGGACAAGCAAACCATCGTCTCCAAGGTCAAGACCGGGCTGAATTCCTTCAAGGACCTGAAGCTGCCCATCGCCGAGCATTCCATCGCCGGTTTCGTCGCGCTGTCCAAGAAGATGCTCAACATCAAGGACGTGTACGACGAGGCGGAGATCAAGTCGCACAACCCCAACCTGCGTTTCCTGCAGGAAGTGGACAAGCGCACCGGCTACCGCACCAAGCAGATGCTGGTGGCGCCGGTGCTTGAGCAGGGCAGCAACGAGCTGATCGGGGTGGTCAACCTGATCAACAACAAGGCCGGCGGCGCCTTCGGCCCGATGCTCGAGGAAGGGGTGCAGGAGCTGTGCCAGACGCTGGCCATCGCCTTCAAGCAGCGCCAGAAGCCGCAGGTCCTCAAGACCAAGTACGACTTCCTGGTTTCCGACGCCCTTATCTCGGCGGCCGAGTTCGAACTGGCGGCGCGCTCGGCGCGCAAGAAGGCCGTGGACATCGAGCAGGTGCTGGTGGACGAATTCCAGATCAAGCTCGCCTCCATCGGCGCCGCGCTGTCCAAGTTCTTCGGCGTGCCCTACGAGCCTCACAAGGCCGACCGCATCAAGCCCATGGACCTGCTGAAGAACCTCAAGCGCGAGTACGTGGAGTCGCAGCAGTGGGTGCCGATCGAGGACAGCCGCGAAGGGCTGATCGTGCTCACGCTCGACCCGGAGCGGGTGAAGAGCTCGCGCATCGTCAACAACGTGTTCCCCAAGTTGAAGCCGGTGTACCGGGTGACCACGCTGAAGGACTTCCGCGAGACGCTCAACCAGTTCTACGGCCAGGAGGCCATCGACACCGGCGACATCGGCGACCTGCTGGAGGGCCTGGACGAGGGCGAGGTCGGCGACGACGCGGCTGGGGGCAGCGACGACCTGTCCCAGGCGGCGGACAACGAGCTGGTGAAGCTCGTCAACAAGATCATCATCGACGCCTACAACCAGGGCGCCTCCGACATCCACATCGAACCCTATCCGGGCAAGGCCAAGACCGAGATCCGCTTCCGCAAGGACGGTTCGCTGCAGCCCTACATCGAGGTGCCAGCCTCCTACCGCAACGCCATCGTCGCGCGCCTGAAGATCATGTGCGACCTGGACATTTCGGAAAAACGCCGGCCGCAGGACGGCAAGATCAAGTTCAAGAAATTCGGGCCGCTCGACATCGAGCTGCGGGTGGCCACCATCCCCTCGGCGGGCGGCGTCGAGGACGTGGTGATGCGTATCCTGGCCGCGGGCGAGCCCATTCCGCTCGACAGCCTGGGCGTGTCGCCCTCCAACCTGCCCAAGCTGAAGGAGGCGGTGAGCAAGCCCTACGGCCTGTTCTTCGTCTGCGGCCCCACCGGCTCGGGCAAGACGACGACGCTGCACTCCGTGCTGAAGTATCTCAACACGCCCGACACCAAGATCTGGACCGCGGAAGACCCGGTCGAGATCACGCAGAAAGGCCTGCGCCAGGTGCAGGTCAACAAGAAAGCCGGACTGGACTTCGCCGCGGTGATGAAGGCGTTCCTGCGCGCCGACCCCGACATCATCATGGTCGGCGAGATGCGCGACAAGGAGACCACCGGGACCGGCATCGAGGCCTCCCTGACCGGTCACCTGGTGTTCGCCACCTTGCATACGAACTCGGCGACGGAATCGATCATCCGGCTGCTCGACATGGGCATGGACCCGTTCAACTTCGCCGACGCGCTGCTCGGCATCCTGGGACAGCGCCTCGTGAAGCGCATCTGCACCGATTGCAAGACCGAGTATCATCCCGAGCGCTCCGAG
>DATNCF010000176.1:0-3802 GCA_035571675.1 Burkholderiales bacterium
CTACCTGAGCGGCACGTACTACGTGCGCATACCGCCCGCCCCGGCGAACGTCGACGATCCCCGTGCAAAGCCGGCCTGCATCTCCTTCTACGACCCGCGCACCGGCGCCAACATGATCACCGTCGGTTCGGAACCCGACGCGCGCGCCTCGCACGTGGTGCGCCCGAGCCCAGGTACGCTGCTAATGTGGCCCTCGCCGGTGCAGCACTACGTGCACCCGAACCTCTCCGAGGCGCTGCGCATCTCCATCAGCTTCAACGTGATGATGGCAACATAGCGAGGTTCGCATAGCGATGGACACATCGACGCAGGACAAAAAGATCTCTGCAAGTCCCGCGTGGTTAGGGCACTTCCAGCGGCTGAAGGGATGGATCGTGGCGGTTGCGGGGGTGGGCGCCGTGCTGAGCGGTCTGGTGGGCTACTACACCACCTACAAGACGGTCGCCGGCAACCCGGCCGATTCCACCAGCGCCCGCACGCCCGCCGTTGCCGCCGTCAACCCGCTTTCGGTGGCCGTCCTCCCGTTCACCAACCTGACGGGCGATGCAGCGCAAGGCTATGTCGCGGACGGCCTCACTGCAAGCATCACCGCGGATCTCTCGCGAATCCGCGACGCCTTCATCGTCAACGTGTCAACGGCCGCCGCAGCAGCAAAAGAAAAACCCGCTTCCGCACAACAGGTGGGCCGCGACCTGGGCGTACGGTTCATTTTGCAGGGCTCCGTGCAACGGTCCGCGGACAAGCTGCGCATCAGTGCCCAGTTGGTCGACACGCAATCGAACGCACAGCTGTGGTCGGAAACTTTCGAGGGCAGCCCCACAGACCTCTTCGCCTTGCAGGACCAGGTGACCACTCGCATCGGCAACAGCATCGGCCGCGAAATGGTCATCGTGTCGGCGCGCGACAGTCAGATGCAAAAGGGCAACACACCCAGGGTGACCGACCTGATGCTTCGCGCGATGGCGCTGCGGCTCAATCCCAGGACGCCGGACTTCTTTCCCAAGGTCCAGGCGGCATGGCGCGCAGTGCTGGCACTGGAACCAGAAAACGCGACTGCATTGAGCGCCCTCGCGGCCTCCCTAGCGCTGCAGGCGCGATATTTCAGCCACACAGTCGAGCCATCGGCCCGCGAACCGCAGCTCCAGGAAGCGCGCCGCCTCGCCATGGCCGCGAAACTGATCGACCCGGACAATGCCGTCGTCTATGTAACGCTGGCCATGTACGCGGAGGCGCACGACGACTACCCCGCCCAGCTGCAGGCGGCTGAAACCTATCTTGCGCTGGCGCCAAAAGAGCCGGTCGCCCACAACCTTTTGGGACATACGCTGATATTCGGCGGGCAGTATGCGAGAGCGCGTGACGTCCTGCTCAAGGGCATCGCACTGGACCCCAGGCATCCCATAGACCAACTCCCCTTCAATCTCGGGTGGGTCAGTTTCATGCTGAGAGACGATGATGCGAGCATCTCGTACTTCAAGAAAACGGTGGAAAGCAATCCGACGTTCTTTGACGCGCACGGCTGGATTGCCATGGCTTACGCGCGCAAGGGCGATATGGTCAGGTCAAAAGAAGCAGCAGACGCGCTCATGAATGTAGACCCCAAGCGCAGCTTCCAGACCCGCCGCCGCCCCATGCCTTCGGCGCCGCCGCCATACAAGCAGTTCTACGAGGAGGTCTACCTTCCCATCGGAAGGAAGGCAGGCGTGGTCAGTTGAAGTGAAAAGGGCCTGCGATTCCGCAGGCCCTTGTTTAAGATGGCGCGCCCGGAGCGATTCGAACGCCCGACCCCTTGGTTCGTAGCCAAGTACTCTATCCAACTGAGCTACGGGCGCGGTGGGGGCGAATTATATCAAAGACTCAAGGAGATGCGATGAGCTTAGTGCTGCAGGTGAATATCCGGATCAAGCCCGAGAACGTGGACAGCTTCATGCGCCAGGTGATCGACAACGCCAAGGCCGCGCGCAGCGAGCCGGGCTGCCGCCAGTTCGAGGTGCTGGTGGATCCGGAAGACAAGACCAAGGTGATGCTGTTCGAGGTCTATGACGACCAAAAGGCGTTCGAAGCGCACCAGGCGGGCGAAGCGTTCAAGAAATACGTCGCCAGCGCGGTGCCGCTGCTCGCTTCGCGCGAGCGGCAGTTCTGGAAGAAGGCGATCTAGAACATCAGGGCACCGAGCAAGCCGCCGCCGGCGAGGATCCACAGCGGGCTGAGGCGTGTGAAGACCAGCAGCACGGCGGCCGTGCCGGCAAGCAGTGCCCCACGCCACTCGGGTCCGCCTGGCGTGGCGAGCACGTAGCCGCCTGAGACGATGAAGCCAATGGTGATGGGCACCAGCGCGCGCTGGAATACCTTGCGCCAGGGCGCGTCGCGCATGCGGTCCCAGAAGCCGCCGATGGAATAGGCAAGCGCCGCCGCCGGCCCGCAAAACGCTCCCAGGGCGACCATGCCGCCAACGGGTCCGGCAACTTTCCAGCCGATCAGCGCCGTCACCAGCACGTTCGGACCGGGCGCCGCCTGCGCGATGGCGAACAATTGCGTGAATTCGGTCGCGCTCATCCAGCCTTGTACATCCACCACCACGCGCTGCATTTCCGGCATCACCGACGGCATGCCCCCCACCGACACCAGCGACAGCAGCGCGAAGTAGAGGGCAATCTGATGCATCAGACGAGGTTCCGCCGCGCGAGCAGCCAGCTCAGCAGCAGCGCCACGGGCAGTACCGCGAACAGCGACACCCGGCCGAGCGCGATGAAGCCGAAGCAGGCCACCGCGAGCGCAATGCCCCAGGGCTTGCCGGCAAGCGGCTTCGCGAGCTTCAGCGCCGTACCGATGAAGAGGCCGCCGCCCGCGATGCCCACGCCGGTGACCGCGGCGCGGACTGCGGGCAGCGTAGCCGCTTCGGCGTAGAGCAGCGCGAGGCCGAATACCCAGATGAGCGGCAGCGCCATGAGGCCGGCGAAAGCAGTGAACGCCCCGGCCAGCCCGAACCAGCGCCGGCCCAGCACCACCGACACATTGCCCACGTTCGGGCCGGGCATGAACTGGCAGAGCGCCAGCACCTCGGCAAAATCCCCCGGCGCGAGCCAGCGCTTCTCCTCCACCATCACGCGGTGCGCCCAGGGCAGCACGCCGCCGAACGAGCGCGCACCGATGGAGAGGAAGCCCAGGAACAGCTCGGTCAGGGAACGGGGCGGGGCGACGGGCATTTTTGCGTCAGAATATACGGGATGCGGCTGGCGACTGCCCTGGCGTTTTGCGTTTTCACGAGCTTTTCCTTCGCCCAGGAGAAGCTGCCGATCTTCGACGCGCACCTGCACTACAGCCACGATGCCTGGGACGTGGTGCCCGTGGACCAGGCGATCGCCATCCTGCGCAAGGCCGGCCTGAAGCGCGCGCTCGTCTCGAGCTCCGACGACGAAGGCAACCAGCGCCTTTATCGCGCCGCGCCCGACCTCGTGATTCCGGAGCTGCGCCCGTACCGCAGGCGCGGCGAGATCGGCACCTGGTTCAGGGATGCCACGCTCATCCCGTACCTCGAGAAGCAGCTCGCGGCGCATAAATACGCGGCGCTCGGCGAATACCACATCTACGGCGCCGATGTGGACCTGCCGGTGCCCCGGCGCATGATCGAGCTGGCGCGCAAATACAGCCTGTTCCTGCACTCGCACTCGGACGCCGACGCGATCGAGCGCCAGTTCAGGCAATGGCCGCAGGCGCGCATCCTCTGGGCGCATTCCGGCTTCGACCGGCCCGAGAAGGTCGCCGAGATGCTGAGGAAGCACAAGAACCTCTATTGCGACCT
>DATNCF010000177.1:0-3875 GCA_035571675.1 Burkholderiales bacterium
GCTTGTAGAACAGCACATAGCCCAGCCGCCCGCCCAGCACCACCCCCAGCACGCCGAAAAACAGCATGTCGTCGATGACTTCGTGGCTCACCCCGCGCCAGGCGTCGCGCCCGGCGCGGTAGCGGCCGAGGAAGAAGAACGCCGCGAAGCCGATGAGGTACATGACGCCGTACCAGCGCACGGCCAGGGGTCCGATGGAAATCGCGACCGGATCGAAATTGGGATGGACGAGCATGGAGCGATGATACCTGCGCGGTTTTGGCCGCCTGCCATTGCCATGGATTCAGCGGGGTTGTTGCAGGTTGTTGACGGCTGCGGCGGATGCTATCGTGCCCCCCTTTCCCCGCTCCCGCCGTATCGAGGTCACCATGCCGGACGACAGAAAACCCCCAAAAACCGATAGCGCCGACGGCCTTAACTGGCGCTCCAAGCTCATCACCGCCGGCGTGGCCCGCTCGCCCAACCGCGCCATGCTGCGCGCCGTGGGCTTCGGCGACCGCGACTTCGACAAGCCCATCGTGGGCGTGGCCAACGGCTATTCCAACATGAACCCCTGCAACGCCGGCATCCAGGTGCTGGTCGACAGCGCCATGGCCGCCCTGTCGGCCGCGGGCGCCATGCCGCAGGTGTTCGGCACCCCCACCGTGACCGACGGCATCGGCATGGGCACCGAGGCCATGAAGTATTCCCTGGTGTCGCGCGAGGTCATCGCCGATGCCATCGAGACCTCGGTGAACGGCCAGGCCATGGACGGCGTGCTGGTGTGCGGGGGCTGCGACAAGAACATGCCGGCCGGTATGATGGCGATGGCGCGCATGAACGTGCCCGGCATCTATGTCTACGCCGGGACCATCAAACCGGGCAAGTGGAAGGGCCAGGACCTAACCGTGGTCTCGGTCTTCGAGGCAGTGGGCGCTTACAACGCCGGCAACATGAGCGACGAGGACTTCATGGGCATCGAGCGCAACGCCTGCCCGTCGGTGGGCGCCTGCGGCGGCATGTTCACGGCCAACACCATGTCCTCGTCCTTCGAAGCCCTGGGCATGAGCCTGCTGGGTTCGTCGCAAATGGCCTCGCCCGATGCCGAAAAAGCCGACTCGGCGGCCGAGTCCGCCAAGGTGCTGGTCAACGCCGTTCGCATCGGGCTGAAGCCGCGCGACATCATCACCCGCAAGTCCATCGAGAACGCCATCGCCCTGGTCATGGCCACCGGCGGCTCGACCAACGCCGTGCTGCACTACCTCGCCATCGCCAGCGCCGCGCAGGTGAAGTGGACCATCGACGATTTCGAGCGCGTGCGCCGCAAGGTGCCGGTGCTATGCGACCTCAAGCCCTCGGGCAAGTACGTGGCCGTGGACTTCCACCGCGCCGGCGGCGTGCCCCAGGTGCTGAAAATCCTGCTCGACAACGGCCTGCTGCACGGCGACTGCATGACCATCACCGGCCGCACCATGGCCCAGGAACTGGCCAATGTCCCGTCGCAGCCGCGCGCCGACCAGGACGTGATCCGGCCCTTCGACAAGCCGCTCTACAAGCAGGGCCACCTCGCCATCCTCAAGGGCAACCTGTCGCCGGACGACTGCGTGGCCAAGATCACCGGCCTGAAGAACCCTTCCATCACCGGCCCGGCGCGGGTGTTCAACTCCGAGCCCGAGTGCATGAAGGCCATCCTGGCGAAAAAAATCCGCGCCGGCGACGTCATCGTCATCCGCTACGAGGGGCCCCAGGGCGGTCCGGGCATGCAAGAAATGTTAGCGCCCACTTCCGCGCTAATGGGCCAAGGCTTTGGGGAAACGGTGGGATTGATCACCGACGGACGCTTCTCCGGCGGCACCTGGGGCATGGTGGTCGGCCACGTGACCCCGGAAGCCTACGTGGGCGGACCCATTGCCCTGATCAAGGAAGGCGACTCAATAACAATCGACGCACATAAAAGACTTATTCAATTAAATGTGTCCGCCAAGGAATTAGCTGCTCGCAAGAAGAAGTGGGTGCAGCCGAAACCGCGTTACACGCGCGGGCTGATGGGGAAATATGCGCGGTTGGTTTCGCCAGCGAACTTTGGCGCAGTAACAGACGATCCAACAAAAAGATAAACGTAAAAGTTGAGTAGGAAGCGGGCACAGGATCTGTTTCACGAGGCCCGGCGCTCCGCGCCGGGGGGGTTTAAAGCTCCCCTCTCCCAACGGGAGAGGGGTTGGGGGAGAGGGTAACGTTATTAGAAAACGTTAAACCCTTCCCAGCTTCTAGTTAGTATTTCTGCGGCGCATCCATGAAGCCTTGCGGCGGGCTGCGCCCTACCAACCCCTCCAGCATGATCAATTCCGCGTCCGTGTGATTGGATACGCTGGCCGGGACAATGCGCCGCAACCGGTCCCCGCCGTAGATGTAACGCGGCGAGTCATGGTGGGTGGTTGAGTAGCTCTCCGTGGCCTGTCCGTCAGTCGTGGCTACGTCCGCCGTTCCGTAGCACAGGCAAAAATAGGTCCTGGCGCGCTGGGCTTCCACATACGCCCCGGTACCCCGTATCCCAACGGTTGCGGTCGGTGTTTCGATGTGCCGTTCGCCGCCTGCCCCGTACACCCCCAGCAGTTTCCCCGTCACCAGCCGCACCACATTCACCAGCAGATCTGATCCCTCGAATTCTGCATTGCTTGATCCGCGCATGAGGAACGCGTCCTGCCCGACGACGAACATGGCCAGCGCGCCGCGCCCCGTGGTCACGCGGTCGCCGGGCCGCACCGGATCGCCGGTCGTCGCTCTACTCCCGTTGACCATGACGCTGCCCCGGGCGCGGCGGATGCCCTGAGCGTTGTCCTGCGCCAGCGCCAGGCGCAAAGCCGGCAGCGCCAAGCCCGCGCCCACGAGCGCGAGCAGGGCGCGGCGGCGATTTCGATGGGTTCGGTCCATGAGGTGCGCAGTGTACCGGCCGGAACGCCGGCGGCAAATACGCGGGGGGGGGCGCATGTGCGCATGACTCGGTGACTTAGGTGGCTATGGCGCACTACAGCAATGCGGCGTTGAGGCGTTTGTTGGGAATTTGAGGCGGTATGCGCGCCCTACAACAAATATTGAGCGATTTGCCTCGCAAGGGTTAGCGCTGGGTTTGGCCCAGCAGGGCGAAACCAGGCGCCTAAATCAGCGCGATATCAAAACAGCGCGTCCTCCTACAGGCAACACATAGCAGCGCCATCCCACTGCGCGGATAATGACCAAATGCCCAACAAACTATCCCAAGAAACTTCCCCCTACCTCCTGCAGCATGCAGCCAATCCCGTCGATTGGCACCCCTGGGGCCCCGAGGCGCTGGAACGCGCCAAAAACGAAAACAAACCCATCCTCCTCTCGATAGGCTACTCGGCCTGCCACTGGTGCCACGTCATGGCCCACGAGTCCTTCGAAGACCCGCAGGTCGCCGAGGTCATGAACCGGTTGTTCGTGAACATCAAGGTGGACCGGGAGGAGCGCCCAGACCTCGACCAGATCTACCAGCTCGCCCACCAGATGCTGGCGCGGCGGCCGGGCGGGTGGCCGCTTACCATGTTCCTGCTGCCCGATGGCACGCCTTTCCATGGCGGCACCTATTTCCCCAAGGCGCCGCGCTACAACCTGCCCGGCTTCCCCGAGTTGTGCGAGCGCATTGCCGCCATCTACCGCGAGCGCCAGGCCGACATTGCCACGCAAAGCCGCGACCTGATCGCCGCGTTCGGTTCCATGGAGCCGGAGCGGCCCGGCACGGCACCGGTGTTCGACCGGCAGCCCATCCTTGCCGCCGTGCAGTCGCTCAAGGAGAGCCTGGATGCCGACTGGGGCGGGTTCGGCGGGGCGCCCAAGTTTCCGCATTGCGCGGAAATCGAGCTGTGCCTGCGACGCTA
>DATNCF010000178.1:0-3529 GCA_035571675.1 Burkholderiales bacterium
TGGCGCGCGCATCTCCTATCGCGCCTGCGGCGCCAGATCGAGATCACCGGCAACCCGGTGCTGGAAGAATTGATGAAGGAAGCGCTGGGCTACAAGTACGCCGACGCTCCGGAATCATTGCCGGGCGGCCACGACCTGGCCAACGCCGTGCTGGTGCCGCTGAAGATTCACACCTCGCTGGGACTGTTGTCGTTCTTCAGCACCACGACGGTGTTCGGCACGCCGGTTGACGTGACACTGTCTGAACTGGCGATCGAGATGTTTTTTCCGGCGGACGCGGCCACTGCGGCGGCGGTTCGGCGCGCCGGAGGAAGATGATTTATCAGTAGTCCCAATCCTCATGCCACACAGGCAGACGATTGAGCTTTGCCGGCGGATTTGCCAATTGGGCATGAAACGATCCATCAACCCCACGAAGCGCGCGTTGTGGGTTGGTTCCGGGTAAAGAACTGCCTCTTGCTCTTGCCGCTTTCCGTGGCGAAGTGGCGCATAAGGTACTCGTAGGCGTCGCCCAGGATAGAGGGCCCTGCCGGTACCGGTCGCCCTCCTAGGCTTTCGCCAGGAAGGCCTTCGGCGTCAGAACCCTGCCCCGCATACTCTCGTCTTCGAGCAGCAATTTATCGCCAGTGACGAGGAGCAAATCCGGTTTAGCAGCCAGCAGGTTCCACAATAACTGATCGCCGGGTTCGGGAGCCGGAGGGCCTGCCACCGGGCCCAGCACGATGGCGTTCTGCGCCAAGTCCGTGAGGAGAATTTCGATCTCGGCGGGGGTCAGCCCATGGCGTTTCTGCAGGCCCGGGCGGGCCAGCACCGAACCGTACTCCCGCAACAGCTCCCGTGACAGAACGTAGGGAAACGCGGCTGAGAGCATGCCGTCCAAAACCCTGGCGACCGGCGAAGCTGCGCGGAAACTGAGCAGGCCCGCCACCAGAACGTTGGTGTCGACGACGGCGGCAGCAGGGCGGATCACCGCCCGCGGCGCGCCGATCTGGTTTCCTTGACCGCTATGGCGAGCGCTTCCTCTTCGGTCATTTTGCTGGCCGCGCGAGCGCGTCGGACAAGGGCCAGCGCGTCCTGGCGCGTTTTGATGCCGTAGAAATCCAGGCTTTCGTCGATCAACTGCCCTATGGTCTTTTTGCG
Organism: Burkholderiales bacterium; assembly: GCA_035571675.1. Lineage (GTDB taxonomy): Bacteria > Pseudomonadota > Gammaproteobacteria > Burkholderiales > SG8-39 > CAIYPG01. Next base: position 1,141 of record DATNCF010000178.1, read on the forward strand.
CCGGGCAGCCGCTTCCTTGAGCGCAAGATAACGCTGCTCGGAGAGGGTGATGGTCAGGCGGCTCATGGGGATTGCCTCACATAAGCATATTGGTGATTTAACACCAATATGGTACCGCATTCCTCTCCTACACGTTGAAGCGAAAGTGCATGACGTCGCCGTCGTGCACCACGTACTCCTTGCCTTCCAGCCGCAGCTTGCCCGCCTCCTTGGCGCCGTGCTCGCCCTTGCAGGCCACGAAATCGTCGTACGACGTGACTTCGGCGCGGATGAAGCCGTGCTCGAAGTCGGTGTGGATGACGCCGGCCGCCTGGGGCGCGGTGGCGCCGATCTTCACCGTCCAAGCGCGCACTTCCTTGGGGCCGGCGGTGAAGTAAGTCTGCAGGCCCAGCAGCCGGTAGCCGGCGCGGATGACGCGGTTGAGGCCCGGCTCCTGCATGCCCATGTCCTCGAGGAAAATCTGCTTGTCCTCGTCGGATAGGTCGGCGATCTGCGCCTCCATGGCCGCGGAAATCGCCACCACGGGCGAGCCTTCCTTGTCGGCGTATTCCTCGACCCGCGCCAGCAGCGGATTGTTCTCGAAGCCGTGCTCGGCCACGTTGGCCACGTACATCGTCGGCTTCATGGTGAGCAGGAACAGCGGCGTCACCACCGCCAGTTCCTCCTTGGAGAGATCCAGCATGCGCGCCGGCTTGCCCTGGTCGAGCGCGGCCTGCACCTTTTCCAGCACCGCCACCAGGCGCTGCGCCTCCTTGTCGCCGCCGGCGCGGGCGAGCTTCTGGCTCTTCTGCAACTGCTTTTCCACCGACGCCAGGTCGGCCAGCGCCAGTTCGGTGTTGATGGTCTCGATGTCGGCAATGGGGTCGACCTTGCCCGCCACGTGCACCACATTGGGATCGTCGAAGCAGCGCACCACGTGGGCGATGGCGTCGGTCTCGCGGATGTTGGCCAGGAACTTGTTGCCCAGACCCTCGCCCTTGGAGGCGCCGGCGACCAGTCCGGCGATGTCCACGAACTCCACCGCGGCTGGGATGAGTTTTTGCGGCGAGACAATGTCCGCCAGTTTCTGCAGGCGCGGATCGGGCACCTCGACAATGCCCACGTTGGGCTCGATGGTGCAGAACGGGTAGTTCTCGGCCGCGATGCCGGCCTTGGTGAGCGCATTGAACAACGTGGATTTCCCGACATTGGGCAAACCCACGATTCCACATTTGACGGACATATCAGGACCTCATGGCGGCACGGTAAAACTGCCCGGCACGCTCAAATTTTGTCAAAGGACTTGGTCGCACGGCTAGCTAGCCGTCTTTGGTGTGCAGCTTCAGCATGGCAGCGGCCGGATCTCCCTGCAGCATCAGCGGCAAACATTGCAACGACTTATCTATTGCGTCGTCGATGAGCTTGCGATGGTCCGGGGACGGCGAGGACAACACATAGTCACCGACCATATTCCGGTCGCCCGGATGGCCGATGCCCAGGCGCAGGCGCCAGAACTGCTGCGAACCGAGCGCGGCGGCGATGTCTTTCAACCCATTGTGCCCAGCCACGCCGCCACCCAGCTTGAGCTTCGCGGCGCCCGGCGGGAAATCCAGTTCGTCGTGAACCACGAGGATTTCTTCGGGTGCGATCTTGTAGAAACGGGCCAGGCCTCCCACTGTTTTTCCGGAGAGATTCATGTACGTCTGCGGCAGCGCCAGCCATGTCTCGTGGCCGCCCGCTGCCGCGGGCGTGGTTTTACCAACCAACCCCTGGTACTTGGAGTTGTTCGCGAGATTGACGCGCCACTCGTCGGCCAGCTTATGCAACAGCCAGAAACCCACGTTGTGGCGGTCGCGCTCGTGCTCGCGACCAGGATTCCCAAGCCCCGCTATGAGTCGAATGGGTTGATGAGCCACGGTCTATCAATCATGCAAAGAAAAAAGGCGCGGCACAAACGGCCGCGCCCTGCGAAGAACAGTCAATTTCGGGGGGATTACTTCTTGCCGCCCTTGTCGTCCTTCTTGTCGCCGCCGGCAGCCGCGGCCGCGGGTTCCTTCTGCTTGGCCGCAGGCACGTCCCCTGCGGCCGGCGCAGCGGCTTCGGCAGCCTGGGCGGCGGCGGCTTCTTCCTCGGCGATGGCCGCTCTCGGGATGGAAGCGGTAGCCACGGACAGCTTCTCCATGCCCCTGGCTATTTCCACCCCCGCGGGCAGCTTGAGGTCGGTCACGTGCACGTTGTGGCCGATGGTGAGCTCCGACAGGTCCACCTCGATGTACTCGGGCAGGTCGTTCGGCAGGCAGCGGATTTCCAGCTCGTTGATGCTGTGGCTGATCAGGCCGCCCGAGAGCTTCACCGCGGGCGAGATTTCGGCGTTGACGAAGTGCAGCGGCACCTTCATGTGGATCTTCTC
>DATNCF010000179.1:0-2785 GCA_035571675.1 Burkholderiales bacterium
ACACCCAGCACCAGATCGATGGCGGTGGCCCACGCCGCCACCTTGAGCGTGAGCGCGAGCGGAATCCAGGCCGGGCCCATGGCGATCAGGGACGGGAGAAGCCGTACCGCGCCAGCGCGGCCTGGCCTTGTGGCGCGAGCACGAATTCCATGAACCTGCGCGCCGCATCGCCCTGGGAGGTGCCGGCGATGACGGCAATGGGATAGCGGACCGGCGTGGGCGTGGGCACCTGGAACGCCACCTTGACCTTGGCCGCCTGCGCGCGTGCATCGGTGGCGTAGACGAAACCGGCGTCCACTTCGCCGCGCGCGACGTAGTCCAGCGCCTGGCGCACGTTCTGCGCAAAGACGAACTTGGGCTGCAGGCGCGACCACAGCCCCGCCGCCTCGAGCGCGGCGCGGGCATAGCGCCCGGCCGGCACGCTCTCGGGGTTGCCCAGGGCGATGCGCGCAATGCCGGGAGGGGACAGTTCGGCCAGCCGGGCCGGCGCCGGCCCGCCCGCTGCTCCGTTACTGGGCGTGACCACCACCAGGGAGTTGCCGGCGAAATCGCGGCGCGAGCCGCCCAGGAGCAGATTCTGCCCGGCCGCCCGGTCCATGGTGTCCTGGTCCGCCGCGGCGAACACGTCCACCGGCGCCCCCTTGGCGATCTGCGCCAGCAGCGCGTCCGAAGCGCCGAAGTTGAGCAGCACCCTGGTGCCGGGATTGCGGTTCTCGAACGCGGCCGCGAGTTCCTTGAAGGCATCCGTCAGGCTGGCCGCAGCCGAAACAGTGAGATCAGCAGCTTTTGCCGGCAGCGAAACAGCAAGCAGCAGCGCCAAGCCCACGTAGCGCCAAAACTTGATCCAAGGATGCATGGCCGGCCGGCACACAGAGGGAACAGGGCTCGAAATATAGCACGGCACATAACGGATGGCCCTTGCTTCCCGACAACGGACCCTTGCTTCCCGACGACGCGCCAAGGCGGGTCCTACGCATCCAAGGCGAAAAAATAACGGGTTTTTGTCCGTGTTCTCCCCACTTTGAAACAAAGCAGGGCGCGTAGCCTAGCCACTATCTGTCTCTATCCAGCATAGGCACACTCGTGGACCGACTGCCCATACCGCCGGGCTTTCCATCCCAGGGGGGAACGCTCTCCAGGGAGAGCATTCCTGATCCCGCCCAGGCGCTGTTCTTCGAGGGCAACCGCTCGCTCGCCGCCGGCGACCTGCTGGGCGCCGAGCGCAGTTTCCGCACGGCGGTGCTGATCTCGCCGGGCTCGGCGGAAAGCCTGTCCAACCTGGGACTGGTGCTGGACCGCATGGGCCGCCACGCGGCGGCCGAGTCCTGCTATCGCCGCTCGCTGCAACTGCAGCCCAACCGCCCGGAAACGCATCTCAACCTCGGGGTGCTGCTGGCGCGGGCCAAGCGCCTCAACGACGCCGAAGCCGCCTACCTGCACGCCATCGCCCTGGCGCCGGCGCAGCCCGCGGCATGGACCAACCTGGGCGCGCTGCATGCCGCCTGTGGCCGCGACGCCGAGGCCGAGCGCTGCCACCGCCAAGCGCTGGCCCTCGATCCCTTTCACGTCAACGCGCGCTTCAACCTCGCCTACGTGCTGCTGCGGCAGGGGCGCTTCGACGAAGGCTGGCTGTGCCTCGAAGCGCGCGACTGGTACGGCGCGCACGCGGCGCGCTTCGACTGCCCGCGCTGGCGCGGCGAGCCGCTGGCCGGCAAGTCCGTCATGCTCACCTGCGAGTCCGGCCACGGCGACATGATCCAGTTCATCCGCTATGCGCCGCTGCTCAAAACCCTGGGCGCGGTCCGCGTGGGCGTGATTTGCCATCCCGGCCTCGTGCGCCTGTTCCGGGGCATGGCGGCGCTGGACTGCGTGCATTCCTATGCCGATCTCCTGCAGCCTGCCGGCTGGGACTTCTGGTGTCCGCCGCTCAGCCTGCCGCTGTGGTGCGGCCGCAGCGGCGCGCCGGCCCCCGGGGCCATGCCCTATCTGCATGCCGAGGCGGCCCTGGTGGCGCAGTGGTCCGAACGCATTCCGGAGTCTGGCGGCGCTCCGCGCGTCGGCCTGGTGTGGAAGGGCAATCCGCGCTTCGAGAACGACGCGGCGCGCTCGCTGCCCGGGCTGTGCGTGCTTGCGCCGCTGGCCGAAACCGGCATGCGCTTCGTGGGCCTGCAAAAAGGCGCGGGCGAGGATGAGGGGCACGACTGGCCGGATGGCCTGGCCAACCTCGGCCCGCGGCTGGGCGATTTCGCCGACACGGCGGCCGTGGTGGCGCAGCTCGACCTGGTGATCAGCGTGGACACCGCCGTGGCCCATCTCGCGGGCGCGCTCGGCAAGCCGTGCTGGACGCTGTTGCCGGCCTACCAGACCGACTGGCGCTGGCTGAAGGAGCGCTCCGACTCGCCCTGGTATCCCGGCACGCTGCGCCTGTTCCGCCAGCAGCGCGACGGCGATTGGACGGGCGTGGTCAAAGCTGTGGGCGCGGCGCTGGCCGCTCAGTGCTGATCCCTCTTCGCTGATCCGCTCCCGCGCTACTCTTAACCCGCGTCGAGCATGGCCCGGATCTTCGCCGCCAGGGCGGGAAAGGTAAACGGCTTGCCGATGAGCTCCACGCCGGGGTCGAGGCGGCCGTGGTGCACCATGGCATTGCGCGCGTAGCCGCTGGTGAACAGCACTTTTAGGTCGGGCCGCCCGCGCTTGGCCTTATCGGCGAGCTGCCGCCCGTTCATGCCGCCCGGCAAGCCCACGTCGGTGAACAGCAGCCTGATCTCGGGGTGCAGGTCCAGGG
>DATNCF010000180.1:0-3014 GCA_035571675.1 Burkholderiales bacterium
CGCGAACTGGACGCCGTCCTGGCGCTGGGGCGGCTGTCGCGCGACGATGTCGGCGGGAAGGTCGAATTCAGCGGCGAGGACCCGCTCACCGACAGCGTGTTCCCCCTCGGCGCCATCGCCGCGGTGGGGCGCATGGTGCCCTCGGTGGCCGCCGCCGCGTTGTGGAAAATGCGCGGTGGGCGCGGACAGGACCTGCGCTGCGACCTGCGCCGCGCCATCCACGAACTGGCCCCCGACGTGCGCCTGAACGGCTTCACGCCCGAGCAATTGGCTTCCACCTGGATCACGCGCAGCGGCTACAACGGCGCGAGCTACCTGCGCACGCGCGACCACCGCCTGGTGTTCCTGGCCAATCCCTACCCCGACCTGGTGCAGGCCATGTCCGATGTGATCGGCCTGCCCTGGCACCGCAAGGACGGCATCGCCGCGGCCATTGCCGGCCGCGACGCGCTGGAACTGGAAACTGCCGCGGCCGCCAAGGGCGCCTGCTGCGTGATGGTGCGCACGCCCCAGGAGTGGATGGCCGGCGAACAGGCGCGCGTGCTCGAAGGCCTGCCCGTGGTCCAGATCGAGCGCCTGGGCGACAGCGCGCCCGAGCCGCTCAAGCCGCTGGGAACTGCCGGTCCTGGCGGGAGGCCGCTGTCCGGCGTGCGCGCGCTCGGGCTGTCGCGGGTGCTGGCCGGCGCCACCATCGGGACGGTTCTGGCCGAGCACGGCGCCGACGTGCTGAACGTCTGGAGCCCCGGTTCGTTCGAGACCAATAACGCCTATATCTACGCCCACATGGGCATGCGTCCCACCTGGATCGCCGAGCACACCCCCGAGGGCAAGGCCGCCATCCAGGCGCTATTGAGGGGCGCCGACATCCTGTTCGAAAACCGCCGCGAGGGCGTGATGGCGCGGCGCGGCCTGTCCTTCGAGGACTGCGCCGAGCTGCGTCCGGGCATCATTCACGTGTCGCTGCGCGCCTTCGGCCACCAAGGCCCGTGGCGCGACCGCGTGGGCTTCGACACGCCGGTGATGTGCGCCATGGGCGGCACCGCGCTGGAAGGCGGCTCGGTGGAGACGCCGCGCAAGCCGCCCAAGGCCCCCATCAACGATTGGATCGCCGGCTGGTTCGGCGCCTTCGGCGCCATGGCGGCGCTGCGCCTGCGCGCCACGCAGGGCGGAAGCTGGCGCGTGCGTGTCAGCCTGGCGCGCTCTTGCCAGTGGTGGATGAAATGGCCGCGCTTCGACAAGCCCGTTACGCCGCGCGCCGCGCCGCTGCCCATCGACTACTACCGCGCGCAGACCGGGCTGGGCGAATACCAGGGCATTCCCTGCCAAGTGATTTTTTCGGAAACCCAGCCGTACTTCGAGTCGCCGCTGGCCGCCATCGGCTCGGCACGGCCCGAGTGGATCAGCGTGTAACCGCTATCAACTGATTCGAAATCAACTGAGAGTTATGTCCGATTCGTACGATGTAGTCGTGGTGGGCGCCGGCGTGGCCGGACTGTCGGCCGCCCTGTTCGCGGGCCGCTATGGCCTCAAGACCGCCGTCTTCGATCATTTCGGTCTGGGAGGACAGGTGCTCAACGCCGGAGTGCTCGACAGCTATCCCGGATTGCCCGATGCCGTCACCGGCGCCGCTTTCGTTGGACGGCTGTCGGACCAGGCGCTGGACCTGGGCGTGGAACCCGAACTCAGCCGCGTCACCGCCGTCGTCCCGGACGGTGCGGGGTTCAGGGTGCAGACCGAGGGACGCGGGCTGCTGGCGCGCAGCGTGATCATGGCCACCGGCGGCACGCCGGTCCGGCTCGGCCTCGCCGGGGAGGAGACGCTGGAAGGGCGCGGCGTGTCGCACTGTGCCGTGTGCGACGGCGCGTTCTTTTCCGGGCAGGACGTCATGGTGGTGGGCGGCGGCGAAGCCGCGGCGGAATCGGCCGTCTATCTCAGCTCCATGTGCCGCAAGGTCACGCTGGTGCACCGACGCGAGCAGTTCCGCGCCTCCGCGCTGCTGCAGACGCAAATGCGATCCAAATCCAACATCGAGATCCTCACCGGCGCCCAGGTCGACCAGCTCAACGGCGATGACAGCCTGCAAGGAGCGGTCCTGCGCACGGCCGAGGGCGCGATCATCGAGCGCGAGCTCAATGGGCTGTTCGTGTGCATCGGCTTGACGCCGGACACGGAGCTGCTGCGCGGTGTTGCGGACCTGGACGAGCACGGGCGCGCGCTAGTCGGCCTCGACATGCAGACCAGCCGGCCGGGATTGTTCGCCGCGGGCTCGATACGCGCCGGCTCGCCCGACCAGGCCATCACCGCCGCCGCAGACGGGGCGACCGCAGCCCTGTCCGCTTTTCACATGCTTTCAAATAAGTCAACGCACGTTTCGGGCTTGGCCGGTTCGCGGATAGGGTCGCGTTGACCCGGCCTCCCTCGGGTGTCGCAGTGGCTCCCTATCGCACCAAAAACCCGCCGTCCACCACCAGTTCGTGCCCGGTGATGAAGCGCGCCTCATCCGAAGCCAGGTAAACCATCGCATGCGCGATATCCAATGGCTCGCCGGTCATGCCCATGGGCGTGCGCTTGGCGAAATACGCCATGGTTTGTTCCTGCTCTTCCTTGCTGGCGCCGCGGGCCTCGCCCGTGGCCATGGGCGTGCGTATAAAGCCGGGCGACACGCAGTTCATGCGGATGCCGTGCGGCGCCAGCTCGCGCGCCACAAGGCGGGTGTAGCTCAGCATGCCGCCCTTGGAGGTGGCGTAGGGCGCTCCGCCGACTGGCGACGAGGCGGCGACGGAGGCGGTGTTGACAATGGAGCCCCTGTTGCGCTTCAGCATGTCTTTGATGGCGAGCCGCGAGCACAGGTATACGCTCTTGAGGTTGACGCGCAAGATGCGGTCCCAAAGCTCCTCGTCCGCGTCCCAGGTATCCCAGCGTATGCCGCTGGAAATGCCGGCGTTGTTCAACAGCACGTCGATGCGGCCGAACTTCTCGATGGTCCCGCCCACGGCCTGGGCCGCGCCGGCCCC
>DATNCF010000181.1:0-3080 GCA_035571675.1 Burkholderiales bacterium
GCGCCTTGCAGGCCTGCGCCCCGGAGTAGTCGAACTCGCAGGCCTGGCCGATGACGATGGGCCCGGCGCCGATGATGAGTATGCTCTTGATGTCGGTGCGCTTAGGCACGGCTGGCCTCCGGCGCGCCGTGGGCGGATGAACCCTGGGCTGATTTTTCCAGCATGCCGATGAAGCGGTCGAACAGGTAGGCCACGTCCTGAGGTCCGGGGCTGGCCTCGGGGTGGCCCTGGAAGCAGAACGCCGGGCGGTCGGTGCGCTCGAAGCCCTGCAGCGAACCGTCGAACAGCGACACGTGGGTCACGCGCGCGTTGGCCGGCAGCGTGGCCGGGTCCACCGCAAAGCCGTGGTTCTGGCTGGTGATGAGCACCTTGCCGCTATCCAGGTCCTTCACCGGGTGGTTGGCGCCGTGGTGGCCGAATTTCATTTTGAGGGTTTTGGCGCCCGAGGCCAGGCCCATGAGCTGGTGGCCCAGGCAGATGCCGAACACCGGCAGGCGGGTCTCATCCAGCAGGTGACGGATGGCGCGGATGGCGTAGTCGCACGGCTCGGGGTCGCCGGGGCCGTTGGCGAGGAATATTCCGTCGGGCTTCAAGGCCAGGGCCTCCTCGGCGCCGGCCTGGGCGGGCAGCACGGTGATGCGGCAGCCGCGCGAGGCGAGCATGCGCAGGATGTTGCGCTTCACGCCGTAATCGTAGGCGGCGACGTGGAAGCGCGGCGCCTTGCCCTCGACGTAGCCCTTGCCCAGCGCCCACTCCCCCTCGCGCCACTCGTAGCGTTCAGCGGTGCTCACCACCTTCGCGAGGTCCATGCCGGCGAGGCCGGGAAACCCGCGCGCCGCCTCGATGGCGCGTGCCGCATCGCCCTCGGCATTCGCGCCCTCGGCGGAGCCCGCCGCCATGATGGCGCCGTTCTGCGCGCCCTTCTCGCGCAATAGCCGCGTCAGCCGGCGCGTGTCGATGCCGGCAATGGCCTGGATGTTGCGCGACTTCAGGTAGGCATCCAGCGTCTCTTCGGCGCGCCAGTTGGAGCGCAGCAGGGGAAGGTCGCGAATGACCAGCCCGGCGGCGTACACCTTGCCCGATTCCTGGTCTTCGTGATTGCAGCCCGTGTTGCCGATGTGGGGATAGGTCAGCGTGACGATCTGGCGGCAGTAGGAAGGGTCGGTCAGGATTTCCTGGTATCCCGTCATCGAAGTGTTGAAGACCACTTCCCCGACGGACAATCCGGGGGCGCCGATGGAATGGCCCTTAAATACGCTGCCGTCGGCAAGCGCGAGCACGGCAGGCGGCATGGAGGGCAAGGAAAAACTCTTCTGAATTAAGGCGATAGACGTGAAAAAGCGGGACAGGCTGAGAGGCCGTCCCGCTTCATGATTTCATGGCCGAATTGTAACGTAAACGCGCCCGGCTTTCAACGCGGGGCGCGGCGGGACCAACCGCCCGGGGCTAACGCAGTCCCAGCACGTCCTGCATGTCGTATAGCCCGGCCGCCCGTCCTTCCAGGAAGCGGCAGGAGCGCAGCGCCCCCAGCGCATAGGTCATGCGGCTTTGCGAGCGCACCGTTACTTCCACCCGTTCGCCTTCGCCCGAGAACATGACCGTGTGCTCGCCCACGATGTCGCCGCCGCGGATGCTGTGAAAACCGATGGCGCGGCGGTCGCGCTCGCCGGTGATGCCCTCGCGCCCATACACGGCCACCTCGCCCAGGGAGCGCGTGGTGGCGGCGGCCACAATTTCGCCCAGCCGCAGCGCCGTGCCCGATGGCGCGTCCACCTTGTGGCGATGGTGGGCCTCGATGATTTCCACGTCGAAGCCCTCGCCCAAGGCGGTGGCGGCGACCTCGGCCAGCTTGAACGTGACGTTGACGCCGATGGCGAAGTTGGGCGCCATCACGATGGCGATGCGTTTCGCGGCGTCGGCAATGCGCTGGCGCTGCTCGGCCGCAAAGCCCGTCGTGCCGATGACCATGCGCGTCCCGGCGGCCAGGCACAGATCGAGATGCGCCAGCGTGGCTTCGGGCCGCGTGAAGTCGATCAGGCATTCGCCCGCGCCGATGGCTGCCTTGGCGTCGGCGCCGATCTTGACTGTTGACTTGGCGCCCACCAGTTCCCCCGCTTCGCGCCCCACCACGCCGCTGGCCTGGACGTCGAAGGCCGCGGCCAGCGTGAGGGCGGGGTCCTTCAACGCGCCTTCGATCAGCGACCGGCCCATGCGGCCGCCCGCGCCGGCAATGACGACTTTCACGGCGGAGCCTTGCTGTCCTGGGAGGCGGGCGCGTTTTGCGCCACGGGCGGAGCCGCACCTTGCGCGGCGGGCGCAGCCGTCCCCTGGGTCGCGGGGGCCGCGCCCTGCGCCGGCGGCGCGGGCGCGGGCGCCGTCACCACGTCGCCGGTGATGCGGGCCAGCTTGTCGTTCTCGAAAATGACCGAAATGCGGCGCCGTTCCGGCACCTTGGCATTTTCCGGAATGCGCAGGTAAACGTAGTCCCAGCGGTCGTCGCGGAACGTATCCACCACCAGCGGCGTGCCCAATGCGAATTTCACCTGCTCTCGGCTCATGCCGGGCTGCAACTTGGCGACCATGTCCTGGGTCACATAGTTGCCCTGCTGGATTTCCATGCGATAGGGATCGACTTTGGGCAGGTAGTTGCAGCCGGCCAGCAGCAGCGCCGCCGCGCAGGCCGCAAGAGAACCGCCTTCCTTCAGTGCTTTCATAGGGATAGCTCCAGGCCCGGGCGGACCGTTCGCATGCTTGACAATATGGCTATCATATCAAGAGAACCCCACCGGCTCCGGGTCTTCCGTATGTCCAACCTGCGAACCCGCGCGAACCTGTGTCAAGCCAGTGCGTTCGAACGGCTTTCCGACCAGCCCTCTTTGCAAGGCCCGCCATGAGCAACGTGCACGACCTCAAGACCATTGGATTGAAAGCGACCGGACCGCGGCTGCGCATCCTGAAGCTGTTCGAGACCAGCCAGGTGCGCCACCTGTCGGCCGAGGACGTGTACCGCCTGCTGATGAACGACGGCCTCGATATCGGCCTTGCCACGGTTTACCGGGTGCTGACCCAGTTCGAGCAGG
>DATNCF010000182.1:0-3246 GCA_035571675.1 Burkholderiales bacterium
CGGAGGATTTCAGGCGCATCATCCAGGCCGAACTGGAGTTCTATGGTACCGCGGCCCGGCAATCCGGATACAAGCCGGAGTAGCAGTTCGACTGCCCTTTTCACCGATGGGCCATATGGAGCGCAAGCGACGGTCGGCTCAAGATAAGGAAGAACCAATGCTGCTCGCACAGAAGACGGCGGTCGTCACGGGCGCCGCGAACGGAATAGGCCGCGCAATCGCATCGCGGCTTGCCGCAGAGGGGGCCGCCCTTGCGGTTCTGGACATCGATGCCGAGGCATTGGCCGGCGTCGCCGGCGACATCCGAGGGCAAGGCGGCAAGGTCCTCGAGTTCGTCGCCGACATGACGGCGCGTCGGGCCATTGACCAGGCTTTCGACCAAATCGCCGCCAAACTGGGCCATGTGGACGTGCTGGTCAACAACGTGGGCGGTAGCCTTCGCGACCGGGCAGGCCCGTTCTGGACCGTCGATCCCTCGACCTGGCAGGAGATGGTGGACCTGTGCTACCTGCCCGGCATGGCATGCGCGTACCGCGTCATCACGGGCATGATCGCCCAGGGCGGGGGGAAGATCGTGAACATCGCATCCGACTCCGGCATCGTCGGCTCGCGCGCCAACGCGGCCTATTCCGCCGCCAAGGCCGGCGTGGTGGGCTTCACCCGGGCTCTCGCCCGCGAGTTGGCGCCGCACAGGATCAACGTCAACGCCATCGCGCCGGGATACATCCGAACCCGCGCCATGGATCGCATTCCCCAGGATTTGATCGAAAAGGCCATCGCCGAGACGCCGCTGGGATTCATGGGCGAGCCGGAGGATATCGCCAATGCGGTAGCGTTCCTCGCCACCGACCAGAGCCGCTACATCACGGGTCAGACGCTGATTGTCAACGGCGGCCGTTGGTTCAACTGAGCAAGAAAGCTTGCCGGCGCACGGCCGTTCCCCGTCATTCGCGCGGCAATTTGAGCAAGTTGGCGATGTTGTTGCGCTGAATCGCGGAGGATCCGCCATAGATCGGGATGGCGAGGACGTCGCGCACATACCGCTCCATGTTGAAACCTTGCGCGTAGCCGTACGCGCCCATGACATATTGCTGGCACGACAGCACAATGTCCTTGGCGTTTTCCGCCACGAACAGCTTGGCCATCGAAGTGGCCAGCGCGCTCGGCTGCCCCGCTTCGACCAGCGACGCGGCGTGGTGCAGCATGAGCCGGCAGGCCTGGATTTTCGTCTGGCAATCCGAAAGCACGTGCCGCACGGCCTGGTGGCCGCAAATCCGCTTGCCGCCCTGCACACGCTGCTGGCTGTAGTCCCAGGCCTCGGCCAGTGCAGCTTCCGCCAGGCCCAGTGCCATGGAGGAGGGCCCCAGCTTTTCGACCTCCAGGGCCGGGCCGGCCAGCATGGACCACGCATGATTCCACCCGGCCTCGCCCCCGATGACGTTCGCGAAGGGCACCTCGACATTCTCCAGGGTCACGTCGTGCAAAGCGGCGCCATTGTTGCCCATGGACTTGAGCTTGGTGAGCTTGACGCCGGCCGCGCCGGTGGGAATGAGCACGAAGGACAGATTTTGGCGCCGAGCATCGGCCGGTCCGCTGCGAACCAGCGTATAAATATAGTCCGCTTGGGTGGCCCCTGAAGTCCATCGCTTCGCGCCGTTCACGACCACCATGTCGCCGCGGCGTTCCGCCCGTGTCTTCACGCCGGCGAGGTCGGCGCCGACATCGGGTTCGGAAAGCCCATAGGCGAAAATCGTCTCGCCGGCAAGCAGGCCGGGCAACAGGCGCCGCTTCTGTTCTTCCGTACCGCACGAGGAGATATTCAGGCCGCCATAGGACGCGTTCATGGAATAGAGGCCCGCGATCGCCGTGCTGCCGCGGGCCAGTTCTTGCACGGTTACCGACAAGGCGATGACCTGGCGGCCCAATCCTCCGTATTCGACCGGTACGCATAGGCCGCATAAGCCGAGTTCGGCAAGCTTGAGCAGCATTTCCCGTGGAATGTGGTCTTCCCTGTCCCAGCGGCCGACTGCCTCGGGTGTGCATTCGCGCGAAACGAATTTTCGAAGGGTTTCGCGCAAAGCGGCGATTTCTTCCGATTCATTAAAATTCATAAGATGCCATGCGATGATATGGTTGTCACGTCAACTGATGCATTATAACCAGGACCGGGCGGTTGCCGACGGTGACCGGGCCGATGCAGCGATCGGGTGCGCTTTTGAGGTCACTCTGGCTTCAACCTGACTTTCGCCGCGAGCTCGATTGCCCTGGCGTAGGCCGCCTTCATCGCTCGATCAAGTTCTTCGGGTGTGCTGTGGGCGGCCTGCCATCCCAGCGACTGGAACCGTTCGCGCGTGGTCGGATCCTCGAGAAAAATACCCATGTCGGCATTGATCTGGCGGATTACCGGGGCGGGAATGCCGGCCGGTCCGTGTAAACTCAGGAAGTAGCTGGGATCGAAGTCGGGATAGCCGACTTCGCTTGAAGTCGCGACGGCAGGCATCAGCGGATGGCGGCTCTTGCCCGTGAAAAGCAATACGCGTCCCTTGCCCGTGGTCGCGGCCTGGCGTGCCTGGTTGAATGCGCCGAAATACATTTGCGCCTCGCCAGCCATCACCGCGGCGAATGCGGGTCCCCCGCCTTTGTACCCCACCGGAACAATATTGAGGCCAAAGCGCTGGCGAAAGCTCTCGAAGGTGAGCAGGCTTTCGTTGCCGGCCGCGGCGTAATTGAGTTTGCCCGGATTAGCCTTGGCGTAGGCGACCAGTTCCGCGAATGTGTTCACCGGGACGTTGGTCGAAACAATAAGCGTGTAGCCGTTTCGGCTGAGCATGGATATGGAGGACAGATCCCTGAGCGGATCGTACGGGACATCCTTGATCAGCACGGTTTGCGCCGCAATCGAGTTGGTGCCCATGAGCAAGGTGTATCCGTCCGGCGTCGATTTCGCGACCAGTGCCACGCCAATGGTTTCCCCGCCGCCCGGCTTGTTTTCGACCACCACGGGTTGGCCCCAGTGGCCGTTAAGCCAGGCCGCCAGGAAGCGACCCAGGATGTCGGTACTGGCGCCGGCCGAGTAAGGCAGAACCAGCCGGACGGGCCGCACGGGAAAGCTTGCCCCGACTGCCTGCGCGCTTGCGGCAAGCGGGATCAGCAGCAACACTGCCGCTGCGCAACTTCTGATAACCGAATTCATAGGTGCTCCACGCAACACTCGCGCCTTCTCCGCTGCTGCCCCGAGATCAGGCC
>DATNCF010000183.1:0-9898 GCA_035571675.1 Burkholderiales bacterium
CACGAACAATCCGGCCATGCGCTGGGGCACACTGGGCGCAGCCGCGCTGGCCGTGGCGCTGTTCGCCGGCTGCGCCCTCGCCCAGACCCAGGTCGCGCAGGACATCAAGGTGGCGCTCACCGGCATGCAGGAAACGCCGCCCGTGGCCACCCAGGCGCGCGGCACGGGCACCTTCGTGATCGGCACCGACCGCACTGTCAGCGGCTCGGTCACCACCACCGGCATCACCGCCACCATGGCGCACATTCACACCGGCGCGGTGGGAAAGAGCGGACCGCCCATTGTGCCCCTGCAGCAAAAATCCGACAACGAATGGGTGGTGCCGACCGGGACGAAGTTGACGGAGGGCCAGTATTCGAGCTTCAAGGCCGGGCAACTGTACGTGAACGTGCACAGCGCGGCGTACCCGGAGGGCGAGATACGGGCCCAGATGCTCCCCCAAGAAGCAACCAGAGCAAGCATCAACTAATAGCCAACAAGGTCTTCTTGCCTCTGGACCTCTGGTTTGGCTTTTCGCTGTTTTTGAGTTTTTATGACGAGGCCTCTCCCTCCGGGAGAGGGGCATTCGTGCTCCGGTCCCATCCCCCCTCCCGTAGGCAGGGGCCTCGTGAAAAACAAACCTCCACCTCTATTCTGCTTCTGCTACGGGCAGACAACTGCAAAATAGATTCCTGTCGCCATAAACGTTGTCTGCCCTGCCGACCGGCGGCCAATACTTGCTGTCGCGCAGGCTCGCTACCGGATAGGCCGCCAACTCGCGCGCATATTTGTGCTCCCATTTATCGGCCAGCACCATGGCCGCGGTGTGTGGCGCGTTCTTCAACGGGTTGTCTTCGCGATCGAGCTTGCCTTCCGCTACTGCGCGGATTTCTTCCCGTATTGCAATCATTGCGTCAATGAAACGATCCAGCTCTATTTTTGGTTCGCTTTCCGTGGGCTCGACCATGAGCGTACCGGCGACGGGGAAGGACATGGTCGGGGCGTGGAAGCCGTAGTCCATGAGGCGCTTGGCCACGTCCTCCACGGCAATGCCGCTCGCCTCCTTCAGCGGGCGCAGGTCGAGGATGCATTCGTGCGCCACCAGGCTGCCTGGGCCGCTGTAGAGCACCGGGTAGTGCTCGGCCAGCCGGCGCGCCAGGTAGTTGGCGCTGAGGATGGCCACTTCGCTCGCCTGGGTGAGGCCCTCGCGGCCCATCATGCGCGCGTACATCCAGGAAATGGGCAGGATGCTGGCGCTGCCCCAAGGCGCCGAGGACACGGCGCCGACGTGTTGGGGCGCCGGTGACACGGCGCCCACGTGCTGCTTCGCGCCGCCCTCCGGAAGGTTTGCATGACCAGGCAGAAAGGGCGCCAGGTGCGCCGCCACCGCCACCGGGCCCACGCCGGGTCCTCCGCCGCCGTGCGGAATGCAAAAGGTCTTGTGCAGGTTCAGGTGCGACACGTCACCGCCGAAGCGCCCGGGCGCGCACAGGCCCACCATGGCGTTCATGTTGGCGCCATCCACGTACACCTGCCCGCCGTGCCGGTGCACGATGTCGCACAGCTCGGTGATCCCGGCCTCGAACACGCCGTGCGTGGATGGATAAGTCACCATGATGGCGGCCAGGTCCTTGCCGTGCTGTTCGGCCTTGGCGCGCAGATCGGCGAGGTCCACGTTGCCGCTGGCGTCGCAGGCCACCACCACCACGCGCATGCCCACCATTTGCGCCGAGGCGGGGTTGGTGCCGTGCGCGGAACTCGGAATCAGGCACACATTGCGATGGCCCTCTCCGCGCGAGCGGTGCCAGGCGCGGATGATGAGCAGGCCGGCGTACTCGCCCTGCGAGCCGGCGTTGGGCTGCAAGGACACGGCGGCGTAGCCTGTGGCCGCGCACAGCATCTTTTCGAGCCCCTGGATCAGTTCCTGATAGCCCTGGGTCTGCGAGGCCGGGGCGAAGGGGTGCATGCGGCTGAATTCGGGCCAGGTGACCGGGATCATTTCGCTGGTGGCGTTCAGCTTCATGGTGCAGGAGCCTAACGGGATCATGGAGCGATCCAATGCCACGTCTTTGTCCGAGAGTTTTCTCAGATAACGAAGCATCTCGGTTTCGGAGTGATGGCGGTTGAATACCGGGTGCGTCAGATAGGACGAGGCCCGCCGCTGCGCGGCGGGGATGCCGTCCGCGCCGGCCTGCGCTTCTGCTTCCACGGTCGCGAAGTCAGGCGTGGTTTTAGCGGCGGCCGCCGCGAAGACGTCCCAGAGACTTGCGACGTCGGCACGAGTGGTGGTCTCGTCGAGAGACATGCCAACGCGCTCGGCGTCAATATTGCGCAAGTTGATGCGCTTGGCCGCGGCCTGCGCGTGAACGGCCTCGGTGATGGCGCCTGTATGGATGGTCAGCGTGTCGAACCAGGTGTCGTTTACCGGCGCGAAGCCCATGCGGGTCAGCCCGGCGGCCAAAACACTCGTCAACCGGTGCGTGCGTTCTGCAATGCGGGCGAGACCTCGTGGTCCGTGGTACACGGCGTACATGCTGGCCATGACCGCGAGCAGCACCTGCGCCGTGCAGATGTTGCTGGTGGCTTTTTCGCGGCGGATGTGCTGCTCGCGGGTCTGCAGCGCCAGGCGGTAGGCCGGGTGGCCCTGGCTGTCCACGCTGGCGCCCACCAGTCGGCCCGGCATGCTGCGCTTCAGTTCGTCGCGCGTGGCGAGATAGCCGGCGTGCGGTCCGCCGTAGCCCATAGGCACGCCGAAGCGCTGCGCCACGCCCACGGCCACGTCGGCGCCCCAGGCGCCGGGCGACTCGATCAAGGTGAGCGCCAGCAGGTCGGCGGCGGCAATGACCACGCCGCCCTTGGCGTGCACGGCCTCGGCCAGCGCGCGGTAGTCGCGCACGTCGCCGTTCACGCCGGGGTATTGCAGCAGCACGGCGAAGGCGTCCGCGTCTTTCGCCTGCGCTGCCGGCCCCACCTCTACCTCGATGTCCAGCGGTTCGGCGCGGGTGCGCACCACGTCCAGGGTCTGCGGCAGCACGTCGTCGGCCACATAGAAACGCTTGCTGGCGGCCTTCACGCTGCGCAGGGCCAGCGTCATGGCCTCGGCCGCGGCCGTGCCCTCGTCCAGCATGGAGGCGTTGGCAATGGCCATGCCGGTGAGGTCGGTGATCATGGTCTGGAAGTTGATCAGCGCCTCCAGCCGTCCCTGCGAGATCTCGGGCTGGTAGGGCGTGTAGGCCGTGTACCAGGCCGGGTTCTCCAGCACGTTGCGCAGGATGACGCCGGGGGTGAGCGTGTCGTAGTAACCCTGGCCGATGAACGAGCGGAACACCTGGTTCTTGTCCGCCACGGCGCGCAGTTCGGCCAGCGCCTCGGCCTCGCTGCGCGCGCCGGGCAGGTCGAGCGGCGCGCGGCTGCGGATGGCCGCGGGGATGACGGCGTCCATCAGCGCCTCACGCGTGGCATAGCCCAGCACGGACAGCATCTGCGCCTGCTCGGCCGCGTCGGGCCCGATGTGGCGTTCGATGAACGCGTCGTGCTGCTCGAGCTCGGCCAGCGTCGGGCGCGAGGGGTTGGACCGGTTGGAAAGATTGGCGGGCAGAGGAGCGTTCATTCGCGTTCCTGTTTCAATTCGTTGTGCGGCTACTGGTTCATTCCAGGGACAGGTATTCAGTTCACGACTCAGCCACGCCGGCGTAGCTGGCGGCATCGAGCAACTTATCGAAATCGGATGGATTGTCGGGGCGGATGCGGAACATCCACGCCGCGTAGGCGTCGGCGTTCACGTCCTGCGGCGAATCCGGCAGGCCGAGGTTGATCTCGGTCACCTTGCCCGCGATGGGCATGTAGATGTCGGAGGCGGCCTTCACCGACTCGATGACGCCGCAGGCCTCGCCTTGCTTGTAGGCGCGCCCGGCCTCGGGCAGCTCGATGAACACCACGTCGCCCAGCGCCTCCTGGGCATGGTCGGTGATGCCGATGCTGAGCGAGCCGTCGGCCTCCTGCTTCACCCATTCGTGGGAGGCGGTGTACTTGAGATGGGAGGGATTGTTCATTGTTGTTGTCCTATGCTGTGAGAATTTTTCCGTTGCGCACGAAGGGCAGCTTCACCACCTTCGCGGCCAGTTGCTTGCCGCGCACGTCCACGCGCGCCGTGGCCCCCGGGACCACCCCGAGCGGCAGGCGTGCCAGCGCGATGGACTGGCCGATCGATGGCGAGAAGGTGCCGCTGGTGATCTCGCCCTGTCCTTGTTCAGTGAGCACCGCCTGATGGGCGCGCAGCACGCCGCCCTTGTCCAGCAGTACCAGGCCGACGAACACTTTGGATTGCGGATGCGCCAGCAGCGCGGCCTTGCCCACGAAATCGCGCCCGGATTTGAGGTCCACGGTCCAGGCCAGGCCCGCGTCGAGCGGCGACACCGACGCATCCATGTCCTGGCCGTACAGGTTCATGCCGGCTTCCAGGCGCAGCGTGTCGCGCGCGCCCAGGCCGCAGGGCTTCACGCCGGCGTCCATGAGCCGCTTCCAGATGTCCCCGGCCAGTGCGGCGGGAAACACCACCTCGAAGCCGTCTTCGCCGGTATAGCCGGTGCGCGCCACCATGCCGTCTGCCAGTTGCCCTGTCAGCAGCGCGCCGTTGAAGGGCAGCAGGGCTTCGCTGGCCGCGCGCGTCTCGGGCAGCGCCTGCCACACGCGCTCGCGAGCCTTGGGGCCTTGCACCGCGATCATGGCCAGGTCGCGGCGTGGACGGATGGCCAGTCCCGCGCCGAAGCGGCCGTTCAGTTGGTTCAGCCAGGCAAGGTCGCCTTCGGCCGTGCCGGCATTGACCACCAGGCGGAAGAAATCCTCGCGGAAGAAATAGACGATGAGGTCGTCGATCACGCCGCCCTGCTCGTTCAGCATGCAGGAGTACAGCGCCTTGCCCGGCTGGGTGAGCTTGGCCACGTTGTTGGCCAGGGCACGGGACAGGAATTCGCGTACCCGCGCTCCCGTGATGTCGACCACCAGCATGTGCGACACGTCGAACATGCCGGCCTCGCGGCGCACGGCGTGGTGCTCCTCGATCTGGGAGCCGTAGTTCACGGGCATGTCCCAGCCGCCGAAATCCACCATGCGCGCGCCCAGGGCGCGGTGGGCCGCATTAAGCGGCGTGGTCTTCAGCGTGCCCTGTTGCGATTCAGCCACCGTCTCTCCTGCGCCCAATGACAATGAAAAAGGGGTGACGTTTGCCGACGGCCGGAAATCCGGTCCTCGTTCAAACATCACCCCTCTGTCCTTGGTACCTGAGAGATTACAGGCCGTCCGGGATTTTCCCCGTGGTTCCTGCGCGCCCCTTCGGTGGTTGCCTCGCGTTCTCGCGGGCAACGCTCTCCAGAGTATCGGAAGCCTCGCCTCCGTCCGCCGGTCCTTTTGCCTGAGAGTTTGCGGGTCTTGCGCCTTCGGCGGCCAAGCATCAATGCCTCTGATGTATGGCTCTCTCCCGGTCGGATTGGCGGACTTTAGAGAGCGAAGATGTCTTTGTCAAATGAAAAGCGTGGGTATGTTGGCTTTGAATATTTAATCCTTTAGCGACATATGATTACCGGATCAAGTTCACCGTGTCTCTAAGGTCAAGCTATTCACGAGGGCGCCGCTCCGCGGCGCGTATGGTGGCGTGGTGCCACCGCATGCATCCTCGCCAAGGTGTGCCAACTGCTTTTATTTTTCCGCTTCGCGGTTTCCGAAGCTGCGGTAGGCGGCGAACAGCATCAGCACGCCCGAACCGAGAAACAGCGGCGCCAGGCCGAACGTCCGCGCCGTGGCGCCGAACACCGTAGGCCCGATCACGCGCATGAAATTGTTGATGGTGATGCGTAGGCCCATGGCCTCGCCGGCGCGGCCTTCTTCCGAGGCGTTGTACAGCATCATCATGGCGATGGGCTGGGTCAAGCCGCCAAATATGCCGAAAATGAAGGCAATCACGCTGATCGCGGCGGCCAGCTTGAAGACGGGCAGCAGGAAGAAGGCCAGCGCTCCGCAGATGAACCCGCCCGCCATGATGGCCTCCTCGGGCCAGCCCTTCGCCAGGCGGCTGATGACGGCGCGCATGGCGAGCGACGCCACCGCGAAGGCCGACAGCGCCACGCCGATGGCGGAGGCGGACAGGCCGATGCCGTGGGCGTACACCGGCATGAAGGAATTGAAGGAGTCAAAGCCGATCTGCGCCACGCTGGACAGCATCAGGATGCGGCGCACGGCCGGAGACTGCAGGCTGGCGAATATGTTCACGCCGCCAGGGGGGCTGGGCTGTCCGCCCGGCAGCCACCTGCCCCAGGTCAGCGCCAGCAGCGCCGCGATGGCGGACATGACCACGGCGAGCAGGCAGGCAGGCGGAAAGCCGGCGTGGTCGATGACCAACCCCACCATCAGCGGACCCACGAAACTGCTCACCGCTCCGACCAGGGCGTAATTGCCGAAATTGCGCATGCGCTGCGCCGGCGTGCTCAACTGCCCGACGAGGTTCTGGCCCAGCACATTGGATACCGACAGCGAAACGCCCACCGCGAACGAGCCGATGCACAGCGCGGGCACCGTGTCCAGGAACGACGGAACGAGCATCCCGGCGGCGGTGACGGCGGAAGACGCCACCAACAGCCAGCGCGAACCGTGCCGGTCGGCGAGGATCCCGGCCGGCAGTGAAAAGAACAGCGAGGGCACGTACAGCAACGCCACCACCAGGCCGACCTCGGTGGCGCCCGCCCCCATGTGCAGGGCGTACAGCGACAGCGCGATGCGCGCGACGTTGAGAACCGTGAACACGATGGTGTTCTGCGCGAACACCAGGTACAGCGCCTTCTGCTGATTCGTCATCGAGCGGCGGCTGGGGCCTGGGCGTCGGGAGGCTGCGCTCCGGAAGGCTGCTCGCCGGGCGCCGCGATTTCGGCCAGGGGCCTGGGCCGCGAGATGCCGAAGCCCTGCGCGTAGTCCACTTTCAGTTCGCGCAGCCTGGCCATGACTTCGTCGCTTTCCACCATCTCGGCCACGGTGGCGATGCCCAGCCCGTTGGCGAGGCGGTGCAGGGCCGCGATCCTGGACAGCCCCATGGGATCCTTGCCGATCTGCAGCACCAGGCCGCCGTCGATCTTGAGAAAGTCCAGGGGCAGGGTCTTGAGCAGGTCCACCGACACGCGGTCGCGGCCGAAACCCGACAACGCGATGCGGCAGCCGGCCTGCTTGATCTGGCGGATGAACCCGCCGATGTCGCCGCCGTTGGTGAGCAGGTCGCCATGGGCGATCTCGAAGCACAGGCTGGAACCCGGCAACCCGCTCTTTTTGACCTGGTACGCCACGTGGGCGGGAAAGTCCGGATCGCTCATGGTATCGGTGGCGATGTTCAGGAAAAAGGTGCGCGACAATTTTGCTTCCTGCGACTCATGCCGCGACGCCCAGGCGAGAACGTTGTCCACCACCCAGCGGTCCAGCTGCGGCAGCAGGCCGTGCTCCTCGGCCAGCGGGAAGAACGCACCCGGGGGAATGAGGTTGTCCTCCTCCTCCAGCAGGCGGATGAGGATTTCGTAGTGCTGCACCTTGCCCGCGGCCGGCTCCAGCGGGGTTATGAGCTGGCAGAACAGCGTGAACTCGTTGCGCTCGATGGCGGCAATCATGCGCTCGCGGGCGTCGGACCAGCCCGTGACCTGGCGCGCCACCGACGTGCCGAAACTTTCCTGGGATGCGGCTGCGGGCGCGGATCCCGCCGCGGCCGAACCCTCGCGAACCGCCGGAGGCATGACCTGGGGTCCTTCGGCGCGGCCGACCGCATGCAGGTCGCTGCGGTCGGTGATATCGCTCATGACGGTGAAAAAGCCGCTGAACGTGCTGCGCTGGCCGAACACCGGCATGTACTGCACGTGCATGCGGTACACCGCGCCATTGGCCATTTTCTGGGTGCGCTCATAGCGCACGGTTTGGCCCCTGTTGACCTTGGCCACCTCGGCCTCGATGGCGGCATAGGCGGCCTTGCCCAGAACGATGCGCATGGTCTGGCCGTCGATGCGGTGGCGCGGCAGGTCCAGCCAGCGCCGGAAGGCGTCGTTGTGGTAGCGGTATACGCCCTCGGCGTCAACGAAAGCGACCAGCACGGGCAGGTTCTCGACCATGCGCAACTGGGCATGGAGCTCGGCCAACTGGCCCTCCAGGGTCTGGCGCCGAACCATTTCCTGCGCCAGTTGCTCGCGCGTGACCGACAGCTTCTCGCCCCGGCTGGCGGCCGTCACCTCGGCGCGCGCGGCACGGCTCACCACCGCCAGCGCCGCGGCCATGAGCACCCCCGCCAGGAACGCCACCCACTGCACGTCCAGATTGGTGAAATAAATCGCAAACAGCAGCAGCGAGGTGGTGATGACCACCGCAACGCCGGATATGAAGGGCTGCACCGAGCCGAGCAGCTTGGGGGATTTCATGCGGCAGGTGTTTTTGGCGGGTTGCCCGATGTGGCCTGCGCAGACCTTAGCATGTAACGCCGATGCGGCAAAGTGAGGACGCCGACGTGGGCGGCCCAAAAAAAGAAACGGCCCGCAGGGGGCCGTATCTATTTCCTTTTTGGGCCGCCGAAGCGGGGCCCTGCTGTTCAACTACTGGGAAAGCTAGTAGGCGCGCTCCGGACGCTCGCGCTCCGGCGGAGCCATGAGCACCACCGGCAGACCGCGCTGCGTGGCGCGGCGCTCGACGCCGGCGCGCGGCCCTTGCATCTGGCGCCGCTCCCTCACGTGCAACCGCGACTGCTGGGACAGGGCCTCGCGCCCCTTGCTCGACAGGGTCAGGCCATAAGAGCCAACCCAGTTCACCAACCCGAAGCCGGTGAGCTTTGCGGCAACGCTGATGGGCACGCCGCCCAGCGCCTGCTTGGCGTCGGCCGCCGCGGCAATCTCGCGCAGCCATTCAACGTCGGAAGTCATCAGGTCGTAAGCCATGCACTTCTCCTTTCGAGTTCCGCGCACCTTTTTGGGGAGCCGGAGACATTACTTGCTTCGCGGGTGGTGGGTCACCACCGGAGCACATCCCCTTGGGAACAACATTCGGGGCATGAATCGATTGGAGTACGCAGCGTATACCTCTGCCCTGCGTCAAGGGAAGAGGTTTTACAAATTGCAGCGCAGCATTCGTGGCGGAAGATGATTCCAGCGAGCTTGCCATAAAGACGCGTCGCGTTTCCTCTACACGCCAAGCGCTTTCTACCGGTACATGAGCTGCCAGCCCGGCACGTCGACCAGCTTCATGCGCGCGCCCTCGAACTCGTAGGCCTTGTATTCCGGGCCTTCGGGGAGCTGGCCGAAAGCGATCAGCGAAGTACCCGCAGCCGGCGGCAACTGCGCCCAGATGTGCTTGGCCGCGCCGTCGGGCAACTGCCGCCGCTGGGCGTTGTCGCGGATATGGTTCTGGTTGGGCATGCTGGGATCGGGCTTGGCTTCCATCAGCCTGCGCACGGTCCTGGTCAGGACGCCGCCGGGACGCACCGCCACCACCCAGGGCTTGCCCGGCGCGCGGTTGAGTTCCTTGTCCACGATCTGCGCCCAATGCTCGATGGCGATCTTGCCGGGGGCGTAAACGGACAAGCCTTCAAGGCAACACGCCGCGGCGCCCGCCGACATCATGACCAGGCCCGACTCGTAGCCGGGGCGGCAAGCCTTGACGAACATCTCGCCGATGGCGAGGGGAGCCATTACGTTGGCGTACAGGCCCTTGCGGTAGGTGCCGGGGTCCACCTTGTCGATGGTGCCGTGCGAGTCCGGCCAATAGCCGTTCTGGATGAAAATGGCGCGCTTGCCCTTGAACGAGGACAGCTCCTTGTCGAGGTGGGCGCGCACATTGTCCCAGGTCGCAGGATCGGTGAGGTCGAACTGCACCGACTCGTAATCGGGATGGCGCCGCCGCGACAGGTTGATGA
>DATNCF010000184.1:0-3341 GCA_035571675.1 Burkholderiales bacterium
CAGAAGCAGTTCAGCCAACAGCGCTTCGACCAGGGGGAGCGCCAGCGCGTGCCGCCCTGCTTCATACGCCACCGCGAGAGCATCGCCCTGGTCGGCGCCGTCGCCGCCGCGCGCTGTGCCGCGGGTGGCCGCCGCATACCCGCCCTCCTCGACCTTTGCCCACGCCGCGCGGTCCAGTTCGCCGCGCTCGGCTTCCTCGAATGCTTTTCTCGTTCCGAGGTCGGCAAACAGGCGGTCCGCGGCCTCGGCCAGTATTTTTCGCATTTCGCTCATCGCAACCCCAGCCCGCGTGCAACCGCATTGCGCAAGATCTCCCGCGTTCCCCCGCGGATGGTGATGGAGGGAGCGGCCAGGAGGTGGAAATGCAGGACTGCGTTGAATTGGTCGTCCGCCGGCCACTGCGCGCGCAGCCCTTCCGGCAGCAGGGCCCGCACGGCATGCGGAATCTCCTGCTCATAGTGCGTGCCCAGGTCCTTGACCAGGGAGGCCTCGATGACGGGGTTCTCGCCCCGTTCCAGCATGCCAAACACCGACAGCGACATGTTGCGCAACGTCCACAGGTGCGCTGCCATGCGCCCGATGGATTGGCGCGCCATGCGATCGGGGCTGTCGCCCATGCGGTGGTCGGCGGAGCCCAGCGGGTGGTCGGCGTCGCCGTCCATGCGTTGGTCGGCTGCGCCCATCCGGTGGTCGGGGGAGCCCATCCGGTGGTCGGCGGAGCCCATCCGGTGGTCGGCGGAGCCTAAGCGATCGATGGTCATCTTGAGCAGGGGAAGCACGGCGGTCCATCGGTCTGGGGCGCTGCGCTCGTGCGCGAGTTCCCGTCCAAGCTGCTTCCAGGCGCCGTTCACCTCGCCCACCACCATGGAGTCGGGCATGAACACGTCGTCAAACGTCACTTCGTTGAAGTCGTGCTCGCCCGTCATTTGCAGGATGGGCCGGACGGTGATGCCTTTCCAGCCCATGTCCACCAGGAAGCGCGTCATGCCGCCGTGGCGTCCCTGCGCGCTGTCGGCCGAATCGGTGCGCAGCAGCAGAGTCATATATGAGACATTGTGGACGTTGCTGGTCCACACCTTGCGGCCATTGACCCTCCATCCGCCCTCGACCTTGACCGCCTTGGTCCGGATGCCGGCGAGGTCCGATCCCGAATCCGGCTCGGACAGCCCGATGGCGCAGCCCTCTTCTCCGGCGGCGAACTTGGGCAGAAAGGTTTGCTTCTGCCACTCGCTGCCGAATTCCAGCAGCAGCGGCCCGTTCTGGCGGTCCGCCGACCAGTGGGCGCGCATGGGCACCCCTTGAGCGAGCAGTTCCTCGGTGACGACGTAGCGCTCCAGGGCGGTACGCTCATGCCCGCCATAGGCCTTGGGCCAGGTCATGCCGATCCAGCCGCGGCGGCCGATTTCCCGGCTGACCTTGCGGTCGTGCCGCGCCCAGCCGCGCCCGTCGACCTTGTAGAGGCCGCTGGCCAAGGCCTCTTTCACGAACGCGCGCACTTCCTGGCGCAGCTTTTCCGCATGCGCGGGCAAATCGACAGGCCTGAAGCGAAAATCCGGATCGCTCACCTTGTGGTTTCCTTCACTGTGTATTGAAAGCAGCCCGCGCAGAAACCGGGCCGGCCCCGCCGGGCCGGCGACGTCCTGTGTCAACGGCTGAGGCCCGGCCATATTACCGTGGTTGTTGCGGCTCGATGGGCGCCTCGCGCGCCTGGTCCAGCCATCGCTCATGCCCGTCCCCGCCGGGGTCCATGATCAGAAGATCCGCCGGCCCTGGTTCAAGAGCGGGTTCTTGATGTTGGCCGTCACCTTGCGCGTCCAATCCGTCCACGCCGCCTTGGCCCAGGCCTCGCTTTTCGGCAGGTCGTCGTTTTCGAGGTCGTACATGGCGAGGTACTTGGTTCCCTCCCCCTCCAGCTTGCGGTAGCGCCGCGCGCCCCGGCAGCCGGGAATGGCGGCGAAATTGGGGGCATGCTCCTGGTCATACCAGCGATTGAAGTCGTCTTCGAACTCAGCGGCGATGTCGATGCGGACCGTGAGCACGAAGGGGGCGTGCTCCGAGGCCGTGTCGCCGAGGCACAGGATGCGCTCGTACACGGCGCGCGATTCGAGGTGGATGGTGGCCATGACGCGCCGGTCCCAGTCGTCGGGGCGCTCGTTGAGGGCGCGCGCCGCGGGGCTGTTGGGCGCCGCCGCGTGGGCCAGCTCGTAGAACGCCATGTAGCGCGCCTTGCCCTGGACGGTGCGCTCGTAGCGGGCCGCCGCGAGGTAGCCGGGCAGGGCCAGCCGCTGCGGAATATGACGGGTGTCGTACCAGCGGTTGTAATCCGCCTCCGCGCCAGGCGTCACATCGGCGTATACCGCCACCAGAAAGGGACCTCGACGTTCCTGCGTCATCATGTTCCTTTCGCCGGTTGCCGGTACGACGGGTCGCCGCGGTCGCGGGTGCCGCGCACGGTGCGCGTCGTGTCTGGCGCCACCTCCACCACGGGGTCGATGCGGTCGACGTCGCGCACCAGCAGGCGGTGGGCGATGCGCCATTCGCCGCCGCGCCGCTCGAAGCGGTCGAGCAGCCGCCGCAGCCGGGCCTCGTCGGGCATGGGCGGGGTCATCGCGGTCTCTTCGGCGCGCCCATGCCGTCGCGCGCAGCGGCGCCCGTGCCGTCATCCAGCATGTACTGGTAGGAAATGTCCTCGCGCGAACTCTTGCCGGACACCCCGTCCGACAGCTTGGGCCACGCCGGCGACCAGGTTTCGCCCACAGGATCGAAGCGCACCACGTCGCGCACCAGCGCCCGCTCGGAAACTTTCCACACGCCGTTGCGGCGGCTCAGGCGCTCCAGAAAACGGCCGCACAGGATGAGGTCGCGATCGAAGTCCTTGCCCGTAATCCGGTCGTACTGGAACAGATACCATTCGCTGCTGGCCTGGTCGGCCTCGACCGTGGTGAGTTCGTTGGTGGCCATGTGCGACCACGACCCGGACATCTGGCCCCTGGCGTTCTTGACCGCCATGTCCACGTAGTCGCGCGCCGGCCCGTCGAACCAGGGCTGGTGATGGATGACGGCGTCGTCGTGGAACAGGGTGCGCATGAGCTCGCCGTCCGCCCGGTCCACCGCCCGGCAGTACTTGTAATGCAGCTCGCGGATTTCCTGCTTGGCCAGCAGGACTTCCAGGGCGCGTTCGTCAATCGCCATGTCTAGCCCCCATGTTGTGCCGCCGGTACGGCGGGATTTGCCAGGAACGCCGGATCAGGCGCCGCCGGCCACGATCATGATGTTGCCCAACCCATCCAGTTCGGCCGTCCATCCCGGCGGCACAACCACCGTGCTGTCGAACTCCTCCA
>DATNCF010000185.1:0-7143 GCA_035571675.1 Burkholderiales bacterium
ACCACGCTGTCGGTGATAGCCGGCATGACCCGGCGGGTTCGACTTGGCACCAATATCCTCATCGCCGCCCTGCGCCGGCCCGTGACACTGGCCAAGACGGCGGCCACGCTGGACGTGCTCTCCGGCGGCCGCCTCGACCTCGGCGTGGGCGTGGGCTGGCAGCGCGAGGAATACGAGGCGGCCGGCCTGCAGTTCGACGGCCGCGGCAAGCTGCTCAACCACAGCCTGGAGGTGTGCCAGCTGCTGTGGCGCGAGCAGCGCGCCAGCTACGACTCGCCCCTGCTCAAGTTCTCCAACATCCACCAGATGCCCAAGCCCGCGCAGCCCGGCGGCGTGCCCATCTGGGTGAGCGGCACCATCAACAAAAGCACCATGGACCGCCTGGCGCGCTTCGGTTCGGCGTGGATTCCCTGGGGCCCGGACGCGGCCGACCTGAAGAACTCCATTCCGCGCATGCGCGAGGAACTGGCCAGGCGCGGCCGCGACGGCGCCGAGTTGCAGGTAGTGGGACACATTCCCATGGTGAAGACCGCGAGCGGCGACATGGATATTGCGCGCACCATGGAAAAGCTGCCCGAGTTGGCCGCAGCCGGCGTCACCGATTTCCGCGCCACGCTGTCGCTGCCCAAGGACCAGCACGCGGCCGCGGACAAGCTGCGCCCCATCGTCCAGGCCTTCCGCGCCGCCATGGGGTTGCCGGCGGCCTGAGCTTTCTCCCGCTCAGCAGCCGGCGGTGCGCTCGATCAGCTTGTCGCTGGGACGCGGCAGGTCCGGCCGGGTCACGAAGGAAATGGCGTTGGGGCCCATGAGGAAATGGCTCGCCGCGTTCGGCGCCATGGGATAGCCGGCGCCGCCCCTCAGCGACGAGCCGTTTTTCTCGATCCAGGACACCAGGGTAGGACCGTCCACCGACTTGGACCCTTCCACCGCGGCCCGGATGAGCATGAGCGAGTCGTACAGGTACAGCGTGGACTTGTGGTCCAGCTTGTCGAAGTTCTCGGGGTCGAAGGCCTTGAGCTTGGCGAGGTAGCGGTCGTAGGCGCGGTCTCCCACCTTGTCACTGGCGCAATAGGTGTAGGCCGTGGCGATGAGGCCATAGTAGCGCCCCGGCTTGAAGGCATCCGGGCCCGCCACCTTGAGCGCGCCGGCCGTGGCCTGGGCGATGGAGGTGCTCACCACGGGCACATTCCAGCCGATGTCGGCGAGGGTCTTGAGCAGCAGCCCACCGTCCTCCCCGGTCGAGGTGGAGTGCAGCAGCACCTCGGGATTGAGCCGGCGCAGCGCCAGCACCTGGGGCGTGATGTCCGCAGTGCGCGTGTCGTGCTCCTGCACGCCCTTGAGCTCGATGCCCAGGCCGGGCAGCAGTTTCTGGAAATCCGGCACCAGGGCTTTGCCGGCCGCGCCGTTGTCCGAAAGGTAGGCAGCCGTCTTGGCATGCAGCACATTGGCGGCGAAATTGGCCATGGACTGCGCCTGCGAGGTCGTGCTCATCATGGTGGGAAAGTTGTATGCCGAGGGCACCGCGGCCACGGAAGTGCTGAAATAGGGAATCCTGGCCTCGGTGAAAACCGGCGCGACCGCGAGCGCGAGCGTGCTGGCCTGCGGCCCCAGCACGAAATTCACCCTCTCCTGCTGCGCCAGGCGCCGCGCCTCGTTCACGGACTGCGCGGGGTTGAACTGATCGTCGGCCTGGATGATTTCCACGCGCCGCCCGAGCAGTCCGCCGGCATCGTTGATTTCCTTCACGCCCATGCGAATGGCCACCATGGTGGACCCGGCCTGAAAGGCGGCGGGCCCCGTGAAGCCCATCAGCACGCCGAGCTTGACGGGCGGATTGCCTTGAGCCAACGCCGGACCACCGATAAGCAACGTCAGCGACGCCATCACGGCGGCCAGCACGCCGCGTTGGAATTTTCGTGATTGAATCATGCTCGCCTCTCCTCGTTTGCAGCCCGGGTACGCCCAGTGGCCAAGCGCGGTTGAATGAATAATCATTAACCAAAACGAATACGAATATAACAGCGAGCCGCGTAGTTGGTAATGCTGCGTCGCGGCGGAAGCTATCTCGCGGCCCCCATCACAACGGCCGGCAGCCACGTGGCGATGCCGGGGACGATGCAGATCAGGAACACGGCGAGGAACATCAGGCCCACGAAGGGCACGATGCCCCACACCACGTCGCGCAGCGGGATGTCGGGCGCGATGCTGCGGATGACGAAAATGTTCAGGCCCACGGGCGGGTGGATGAGGCCCATTTCCATCACGATGGTCATGAGCACGCCGAACCACACCAGGTCGAAGCCCGCCGCGCGCAGCGGCGGCAGGATGATGGGCGCCGTCATGAGGATGATGGACACCGGCGGCAGGAAAAACCCCAGCACGATGACCATGGCCAGGATGGCGGCCAGCAGCAGCCATTTGGTCAGGTGCATGGCCACGATGGCCTCGGCCGCGGATTGGCTGATGTGCAGGTAGCTCATGACGTAGGAAAACAGCAGCGACATGCCGATGATGAACATGAGCATGGTCGATTCCTTGAGCGTGGCGGCGAGAATGGGCTTGAGGTCGCCCGGCCGCCACACCCCGTACACCAGCGCGATCAGCGCCAGCGCGAGAAGGCCGCCGAGGCCGGCCGTCTCCGACGGCGTGGCATAGCCGCCGTACAGCGCGCCCATGACGCCGATCAGCAGGATGACGAAGGGCAGCACGCGCGGCAGCAGGTCGATGCGCTCGCGCAGGCCGTAGACCTTTTGGTCGAGGTAGGCCGAGCGCGTTCCGTCGCTGGCGTAAGCCGTTCGGGCGCGCGCGTATTCGCTTCGAAAGCGCGCCATGGCATAGAGCGAGAACAAGGCCACCAGCAGCAGTGCCGGGCCGATGCCGGCGAGAAACAGCCGCCCCAGCGACACTTCGGCCGCCACCGCGTAAAGGATCATGGTGATGGAAGGAGGCAGCAATATGCCCAGCGTGCCCCCGGCGGCAATGATGCCGGCCGCGAACCCGGGCGAATAGCCGCGCGCCCGCATTTCCGGTATGCCGGCCGTGCCGATGGCCGAGCAGGTGGCGGGGCTCGATCCGGCCATGGCGGCGAACACTGCGCAGGTGAACACATTCGCGATGCCCAGACCGCCGGGGATGCGCTGCATCCAGGCGTGCATGGCGAGATACAGATCGCGGCCGGCGTTGGAGCGTCCGATGGCCGCGCCCTTGAGAATGAACAGCGGAATGGACAGCAGCGTGATGCTGGACATTTCCTCGTACACATTCTGCGTGACGGTATCCAGCGACGACGCCGGCATGAACACGGCCATGAACAGCACGGCCACGGCGCCCAGTGCGAAGGCGATGGGCATGCCGGAAAACATGGCGGTCAGGGTGGCCGCGCCGTACAGCAGGCCCAGCGCAAGAACACTCATTCCGCCGTTCCCCCGCCCGCCCTGCCCGCCGCCCTGGCCGCTTCCGCCTCGGGCCGGGAAGTGAAGTGCACCAGGCTCTGCAGCAACAACTGGCAGGCGAGCAGCGTCATGCCCGCCGCCATCATTCCGTAGGGAATGGTGAGCGGCGGCGCGAACGTTGACGAGGTGGTCATTTTGTCCACCCACGCTTCGAGGAACAGCGTCCACGACTTCCAGGCGAAGAAGGCGCAGAACGCCAGGGAGAGCACGTCCACCACCACCGCACGGACCCGGTTCACGCGCGCCGGCAGCAGGCCTATGACGGCGTCGATGCCCACGTGGCCGCGCTGCGCCTGCACCCAGGCGCCGGAAAGGAACACCGCGCCCACGATGGCGAACACCGCCACCTCGTCCTGCCAGTCGGTGGCGGCCTTGAAGAAATAGCGCGAGAACACGCTGTAGCTGAGCACCAGCGAGGCGGCCACCAGCGCCAGCATGCCCAGCGCGGCCGTGAGCGCGTTCAGGGCCGACAACGAGCGAAACAGCGCACGCAAAAGCGCGCGCTCGATCGCGGCGCGGGCGGCGGCACCGCCGCCGGTCACAGCAGCTTTTCGGCCAGGGCCAGCAGCTTGGCGCAGTTCTCGTTCTTGTCGGCGAAGTCCTTCCACACCGGGCGGGCCAGCACCTGCCATTTCTTGAGCGTGGCCGCGTCCATGTCCACCACCGCGGCGCCCTTCTTCGAGTAGATGCCGGCCACGGCCACGTCGTCGGCCTTGGCGCTGTCGACGGCGAATTTTTCCAGCTCGGCGCCCGCGGCCATGATGGCATCCTGTTGCGCCTTGGGCAGCTTGTCGAATACCTGCTTGGACATCATCAATGGCTCGAACATGAACCAGTAGGAATTCAGCCGTCCCGTGGTCAGCCCCTTGGAAATCTCCTCCAGGTGGAAGGAGATCAGGCTGGTCGACGAGGTGAGCGCCGCGTCCATGGCGCCGGTCTGCATGGCGGCATAGATTTCGTTGGAGGGCAGCGACAGCACCGAAGCGCCCGCGTCCTTGAACATCATGTCCATCTCACGGCTGCCGCCGCGGATCTTCAGGCCCTTGGCGTCCCCGGGCCCGAGCACGGGCTTGCCGCGGCTCGCCACGCCGCCCGCCTGCCAGATCCAGGTCACCACCACAACGCCCTTCTCGGCCAGGATCTGGCTGAGCAGCTTGCCCACTTCGGCATTCTTCCACTTGCTGCCCACCTCGTACGAGGGCACGAGGGCCGGCAACAGTCCGATGTTGGTTTCGGGCACCTCGCCGCCGGCATAGGACAGCGGCACCAGCGACAGGTCGAGCGCTCCGCGGCGCAAG
Source organism: Burkholderiales bacterium (assembly GCA_035571675.1). Taxonomy (GTDB): domain Bacteria; phylum Pseudomonadota; class Gammaproteobacteria; order Burkholderiales; family SG8-39; genus CAIYPG01. Next base: position 4,751 of record DATNCF010000185.1, read on the forward strand.
GCGCTGAACTGCGAGTTGACCTTGACCAGCGAGGAATTGGGATAGATGTCGAACTTCAGCGCGCCGTTGGTGCGCTTCTCAACCCCCGCGGCAAAGCGCCTTACGAGCTGGTCGCGAAAATCCCCCTCGGTGGCGGTGCCGCCCGGAAACTGATGCGAGATCTTGAGCGTCGTGGCGGCCTGGCCAAACACCGCGTCCATTCGGCCCAAAGCCGCCAACGACAAGCCGCCCGCGGAAGCCGCAAGCAGACGCCGTCGCCGAACGTCTTTCGGAGTGGCCTCGCCAAACCCAGGTCGCCCAAATTTCCGTGTTTGAACCATGTCCGAATCCCCCCGGTGGTTGAACGGAGCAGTGCCGCGACACGGGCACGCCCGAATGGACACCATTCGAATTATTTCCCGTTGACTATACAAGTTAACGGCTTACACGCAATGCTGCGCCGCCGCACAGAAACGTCGGCGCTATACTGCTATCGCAATCCAAGATGGAGAAAAGCAGATGACGCGCGCCTACGATCCGGTCCTGGTTGAAGTCATTCGCAACGAACTTGCCGCCGTCTCCGAGGAAATGGCCATCGCCACGGCGCGCACGGCGCGCTCGCCCATGGTCAAAGTGGGCGACCTCACCACCGCGCTCACCGATGCCGACGGCCGGCCGCTGGGCGTGGGCGAGGGCCTTGGCCTGTTCATGTTCTTTTCCACCGCCGAAGGGCTGGTGAAGCGCATCCGCAAGAAATTCGGCGCGGACATCAGCCCCGGCGACGTGTTCATGGTCAACGACCCCTACGAGGGCGCCAGCCACCTGCCCGACCTGTGGATGGCGGTGCCGCATTTCTGCGGCGACACGCTGGCTGCCTTCAGCCTCATGTACACCCACCATGTGGACATCGGCGGCCGCTTTCCCAGCGGCCAGTCCGGGCAATGCACCGAAACCTACGAAGAAGGCCTGCGCATCCCGCTGCTGAAGCTGGTGGAAGGCGGCAAGCTGAACAACGCCCTGCTGCAACTCGTGCTGGCCAATGTGCGCGGCTCGGACGAGTACCAGGGCGACGTGGAGGGCAAGCTCACCGGCTGCTGGCGCGCCACCCAGGGCATGAACCGGGTGTTCGAGAAATACGGGCTGGAGAACTTCAACGCCTGCTTCGACCGCGTTCACGAATACACCAAGGCCGCGGCGCTGGCCGCCATCGCCAAGATGCCGCGGGGCGAATACAAGGCCGAGCTGACGCTGCCCGACAACGGCTTCGGCGAGCAGGACCCGAACTTGGTCATGCGCGTCACCCTGCGCATCCTGCCCGATAAGCTGGTGTTCGATTTCAGCGAGTCCGGGCCGCAGGCCCGCGGCGCGGTCAACCTGCCGGTGGAGAACGCGCGCGGCTGCGTCTACGGCACCTGCCGGCGCATCCTGTTCAACGACATTCCGCTCAACAGCGGCATGATGGAAACCGTCGAGACCATCTGGCCCAAGCGCTCGGTGGTGAACCCCGAGTTCCCCGGCGCCGTGGGCGGCCGCGCCATGACCATGTTCCTGTTCGAGGACCTGCTGCACCGGGTGATGGCCAAGGCCCTGCCCGGCCGCGTGCCGGTGCCGTGCGAACGTTGGGACCTGCTGCACTTCACTTCGAAGCGCCCGGATGGGTCGGACAGCGTGATCATGGATGCCATGCCCGGAGGATGGGGAGCGAGGCCGACGCTGGATGGCCCCGACGGCGTTTCCCAGAGCGGAGTGAGCGACATACCCGTGGAAATCATGGAACTGGACCACACGTTAGTTGTGGAAGGAATGGAGTTAGTCAGAGATAGCGCCGGAGCGGGCAAGTTTCGCGGGTCACAGGCTGTGAACAAGACGGTGCGCTACCTGCAACCCGGAAGGCTGTTGATCCGCACCAACAAGATCGTGCCCACGCCGGGATTCGACGGCGGGCAGGCGGGTATCGCTTCGGCCAACGTGCTTCACCATGGCGGTGAGGCAACCACAATGCCCGGCCAGGCCTACCTGCACATCGACATCAAGCCCGGGGACGTGATCGAGCATCGGGTCAACGGCTGCGGAGGATTTGGCAATCCGTTCGAGCGAGATCCGCAACTGGTATTGACGGATGTGCGCGACGACCGCGTGACCATCGACGGCGCATTGAAGCAGTACGGCGTGGTGATCGACAAATCGCGCATGGCTGTTGATGAAAGCAAAACGAGGGCCGCGCGTTCCGCGCGGCAGGCTTAAAACAGCCGCTACGGCATAAATCCCCGGCACGATCCACCTCCCTCTCCCTGGGGGAGAGGGACCGAGGGAGAGGGCGATTCCCTTTCCTCGCGCAACTCGATAAGGTTTGTCATTCATGCGTATTGCGTTCGATATCGGCGGTACTTTCACCGATGTTCTGGCCCTCAGTT
>DATNCF010000186.1:0-3850 GCA_035571675.1 Burkholderiales bacterium
CGCGGGACGGTTCGGCGAATTCGGCCGGCGGTTCGTCCCCGAAACGCTGATGCACGCGCTCGAGCAGCTCACCGACGAATACGCACGAGCGCAGGCCGATCCGCAGTTTCAGTCGGAACTGAACGACCTCTTCAAGCATTACGTCGGTCGACCGAGCCCGATCTACTACGCCCGCCACTGGTCCGAAAAACTCGGTGGCGCGCAGATCCACCTCAAGCGCGAAGACCTCAACCACACCGGCGCGCACAAGATCAACAACACCATCGGCCAGGCGCTGCTCGCCCGCCGCATGGGCAAGCGCCGCGTCATCGCCGAGACCGGCGCGGGGCAGCACGGCGTGGCCTCGGCCACGGTGGCGGCGCGCTACGGCATGGAATGCGTGGTGTACATGGGGTCGGAAGACACCAGGCGCCAGGCCGCCAACCTGTACCGCATGAAGCTGCTCGGCGCCACGGTGGTGCCGGTGGAGTCCGGCTCCAAGACGCTCAAGGATGCGCTGAACGAGGCCATGCGCGACTGGGTGACTCACGTCGAGGACACCTTTTACATCATCGGCACGGTGGCCGGCCCGCATCCCTATCCCATGATGGTGCGCGACTTCCAGTCGGTGATCGGGCGCGAATGCCTCACGCAGATGCCGGAACTGGCCGGCCGCCAGCCCGACATGGTCATCGCCTGCGTGGGCGGCGGCTCCAACGCCATGGGCATTTTCCATCCCTACATCCCGCACACCGGCGTGGAGCTGGTCGGTGTTGAGGCGGGCGGCTTAGGCGTGGCGAGCGGCAGGCACGCGGCCTCGCTCACCGCGGGGCGCCCGGGCGTGCTGCACGGCAACCGCACCTACCTGCTGCAGGACAAGAACGGCCAGGTGATCGAGACGCATTCCATCTCCGCCGGGCTCGATTACCCCGGGGTCGGCCCCGAGCACGCCTGGCTCAAGGACGCCGGCCGCGCGCGCTACGTCACCATCGACGACGGCGAGGCGCTGCAGGCCTTCCACGACCTGTGCCGCAACGAAGGCATCATCCCGGCGCTGGAATCCAGCCACGCGCTGGCCTACGCGGCCAAGATCGCGCCCACATTGCCCAAGGACAAGATCCTGCTGGTCAACCTGTCCGGGCGCGGCGACAAGGACATCCATACCGTGGCCGAGAAATCGGGCATAACGTTCTGATGTCCCGCATCAGTAAAACCTTCGAACAACTTGCCCAACAGGGCCGCAAGGCGCTCATTCCCTACGTCACGGCGGGCGACCCGCATCCCTCGGCCACCTTGCCGGTGCTGCGCGCCATGGTCGAGGCCGGGGCGGACATGATCGAGCTTGGAGTGCCTTTTTCCGATCCCATGGCCGACGGCCCGGTGATCCAGCGCTCCAGCGAGCGCGCCCTCAAGCACGGCGTGGGCCTTGCCGACGTGCTGGCGATGGTGGCCGAGTTTCGCCGCGGCGACGCCAACACAGCGGGCGATTCGCGCACGCCGGTGATTCTCATGGGTTACGCCAATCCCATTGAAGCCATGGGGACGGCGGCGTTCGTCGAAGCCGCCGCCAAGGCCGGCGTCGACGGCGTCATCGTGGTCGACTATCCGCCCGAGGAATGCGGCGAGTTCGTGAAGCTGCTGCGCGCCAAGGACATGGACCTGCTGTTCCTGCTCGCGCCGACCTCGACCCAGCAGCGCATTTCGACCATCGCCCGCCTGGCGAGCGGCTACATCTACTACGTGTCGCTCAAGGGCACCACCGGCGCCGGGCACCTCGACCTCGCCGACGTGCGCGGCAACGTGGCGCGCATCCGCGCCGAGAGCGGGCTGCCCGTGGGCGTGGGCTTCGGCATCCGCGACGGCGCCACGGCGCGCGCCATTTGCGAATTCGCCGACGCCGCCATTATCGGCAGCCGCGTCATCCAGGAAATGGAGAACGCGCCGCCCGGCGAGGCGCCGCAGCGCGTGCGCGCATTCCTGCAGGGGGTGAGGACCGTCATGGACCAGGCCAAGGCCGCATGAACGGCGCTGCAGCATGTTTTGAGCAAGGGGCGCATTTTCGAAACGGCGCCCCCTTGCATGTCCCCCACTTCAGCGGGTTTGCCATATGAGCTGGCTGCAGAAACTCCTGCCACCCAAGATCAACCGCACCGAGGCCAGCGGCGCGGCGCGCCGCGCCATGCCCGAGGGCCTGTGGAGCAAGTGCCCCTCGTGCGCCTCCACTCTGTACGCGGCCGATCTGGAATCCAACGCCCAGGTCTGCCCCAAGTGCGGCCATCACAACCGCATCACCGCGCGCACCCGGCTCGACCTGCTGCTCGATCCCGAGGGCCGCTTCGAGATCGGCGCGGAAATCTCGCCCGTGGACACGCTCAAGTTCCGCGACAGCAAGCGCTATCCGGACCGGCTGGCCGAGGCCGAGAAGGCCAGCGGGGAGACCGAGGCGCTGGTGGTGATGCAGGGCGCCATCAAGAGCGTGGGGGTGGTGGTGGCGGTGCTGGAATTCGAGTTCATGGCCGGCACCATGGGCTCGGCGGTGGGCGAGCGCTTCGTGCGCGGCGTGCACGCCTGCCTGGACCAGAACCTGCCGTTCGTGTGCTTCACGGCGAGCGGCGGCGCGCGCATGCAGGAAGGCATGCTGTCGCTGATGCAGATGGCCAAGACCACGGCCTCGCTTACGCAGCTCGCCGCGCGCAAGCTGCCCTTCATTCCGGTGCTCACCGACCCCACCACCGGCGGGGTGTCGGCGAGCTTCGCCATGATCGGCGACGTGGTGCTGGCCGAACCAAAAGCCTTGATAGGGTTCGCGGGGCCACGGGTTATTGAGCAAACCGTGAGGGAAAAATTGCCCGAGGGGTTTCAACGCTCGGAATTCCTGTTGGAGAAGGGGGCGATCGACATGATCGTGGACCGGCGGCAGTTGCGCGACCGCTTGGCGCAACTGCTCACGCTGCTCTCCAACCAGCCGGCAGCCGTCTGACGGCAAAGCGTCGCTGTTCCGTAACGTCCTTCTCGTTGCCCTCATCCCCGGCCCTTCTCCCTGGGGGAGAAGGGAGCAAACCCGAAAAGCCCCATAACAAATGCCCGGCCGCTCTTTGACTGAATGGCTGTCGTATATCGACAGCATCCATCCAAAAACCATCGAGTTGGGCCTGGAGCGGGTGTCCGTCGTGCGCGACGAACTGTCCCGGCACTGGGACAGGCACTTCGGCGGCGTGGTCATCACCGTGGGCGGCACCAACGGCAAGGGCTCGACCTGCGCCATGCTGGAGTCCATGCTGATCGCGGCCGGATACCGCGTCGGCTTGTACACCTCGCCGCACCTGCTGCGCTATACCGAACGCGTGCGCCTGCAGGGCAGGGAGGCGGAAGAGGCTGACCTGATCCAGGCCTTCGAGCGCATCGAGGCGGCGCGGATCGCCGCCGGCAACATATCGCTGACCTACTTCGAGTACGGCACGCTGGCCGCCTGGGACCTGTTCGTGCGCGCCGGCGTGGAAGCGGCCATCATGGAAGTGGGCCTCGGCGGCCGGCTGGACGCGGTGAACATGCTGGACGCCGACTGCGCCGTGATCACCAGCATTGACCTGGACCACATGGACTACCTCGGCGACACGCGCGAGGCCATCGGCCGAGAGAAGGCCGGCATTTTCCGCCAGGGGCGGCCGGCCGTGGTGGCCGATCCCATGCCGCCCGCCACGCTGGCGGAGGAGGCCGACAAGGTGGGCTCCCGGATGCTGCAGATCGGCCGCGATTTCGGCTACCAGGCCGACCGCCAGCAGTGGGGCTTCTGGATCAAGAGCGGGGATGGACTGCGCAAGCGTCCCGGCCTGGCCTATCCGGCGCTGCGCGGCGCCAATCAATTGCTCAA
>DATNCF010000187.1:0-8372 GCA_035571675.1 Burkholderiales bacterium
TCGGTCATCGTGCCCGTGTACAACGAGCAGGACGGGCTGCCGGCGCTGTTCGCGCGCCTTTATCCGGCGCTGGACGACATGCGGCGCGCCAGCGGCCATGGCTACGAAGTCATATTCATCAACGACGGCAGCACCGACCGCTCGGCGGCGCTGCTGCGCGAGCAGTTCCAGAAGCGGCCCGACGTGACGCGGGTGCTGCTGTTCAACGGCAACTTCGGGCAGCACATGGCCATCATGGCCGGGTTCGAGCATTGCCGCGGCGACTGCGTGGTCACCCTGGACGCCGACCTGCAGAACCCGCCCGAGGAAATCGCCAACCTGGTGGCCAAGATGGATCAGGGTCACGACTACGTGGGCAGCATCCGGCGACAGCGCCAGGACAGCGCCTTCCGGCGCGTGGCCTCGCGCGCCATGAACCGCCTGCGCGAGCGCATCACGCGCATCCGCATGACCGACCAGGGCTGCATGCTGCGCGCCTACAGCCGCGACATCGTGCAGGCCATCAATGCCTGCCAGGAAGTGAACACCTTCATCCCGGCGCTGGCCTACACCTTCGCGCGACGGCCGGTGGAAATCGAGGTGGCGCACGAGGAGCGCGCCGCCGGCGAATCGAAGTATTCGCAGTACAAGCTGATCCGGCTGAATTTCGACCTGGTGACGGGCTTCTCCATCGTGCCGCTGCAGGCCTTTTCCTTCGCCGGCATCGTCATCTCGCTGCTGTCCATCCTGTTCGTGCTGTTCCTGGCCCTGCGCCGCCTGATCGTCGGCCCCGAGGCCGAGGGCCTGTTCACCCTGTTCGGCATCGCCTTCTTCCTCATCGGCATCACGCTGTTCGGCATCGGCCTCCTGGGCGAGTACGTGGGCCGGGTGTACGAGCAGGTGCGGCATCGCCCCCGCTACCTGATCGACGCCGTGCTGGAGGCGCGGCGCGATGACGCTCAGCGGGCGCGCACCGGCCCGGCGGGGCGGGAGTGACCGCCAACCCTGCGGCGAGCGCGGTCGTCTTCGCCTACCACAACGTGGGCGTGCGCTGCCTGGCCGTGCTGCTCCAAGCCGGCGTGCGCGTGCCGCTGGTGCTCAGCCACGAGGACGACGCGCGCGAAACCATCTGGTTCGACAGCGTAGCCAGGCTGGCGGCGGGCCACGGCATACCCGTCATCACGCCGGACGATCCCAACACACCCGAAATCATCGGGCGCCTGCGGCAGCTCGCGCCCGATTTTCTGTTCTCGTTCTACTACCGCCGCATGCTGTCGCCGGCATTGCTGTCCGTGCCCCGGCGCGGCGCCTTCAACATGCACGGCTCGCTGCTGCCGCAGTTCCGCGGCCGCGTGCCGGTGAACTGGGCGGTGATCAAGGGCGCGACCCGGACCGGGGCGACGCTGCACGAGATGGTGGAAAAACCCGACGCGGGCCGGATCGTGGACCAGGAGGCCGTGCCCATCGGGCCCGACGATCGCGCCATCGACGTGTTCGCCAAGGTCACCGATGCGTCCGAAACCGTTTTACGCAGGGCGCTGCCCGGCCTCATCGACGGGACCGCGGTGCTGCGCGCGCAGGACCTGAAGGCGGGGAGCTACTTCGGCGGGCGCAAACCCGAGGACGGCCGCATCGACTGGTCGCGGCCGGCGGCCGAGGTGCACAACCTGGTGCGCGGCGTGGCTCCGCCCTACCCCGGGGCGTTTACCGATATCGGCGACAGGCGCGTTCGTATCTTGCGTACTCGCGTGGAGGCGGGGCGGCGCGCGAAGCCGGGGGGGCCGGGATTGTATGGCGAGGCGGAGGGGGTTTACGCTGATTGCGGTGATGGCGGAGTGCTGAGGGTGGTGGAGGCGGAGGGGCTGCCGGAACTGGGGGCGGAGAAAATCATTTTCGGCCAGCGTTCATCATGACTAGCGGTTAGCATTAAATGCTCACTCGGAACAAGGGGCCACAGCCCCTTGTATATCCCCAATATTGGTTAGAAAAGCATGAAAAAAATATTGATCCTCGGCGTCAACGGCTTCATCGGCCACCACCTGTCCCGCCGCATCATCGCCGAGACCGACTGGCAGGTGTACGGCATGGACATGCAGACCGACCGCATCGAGAGCCTGCTGCCGGAGAAGCGCTTTCACTTCTTCGAGGGCGACATCACCATCAACCGCGAGTGGATCGAGTACCACGTGCGCAAGTGCGACACGGTGCTGCCGCTGGTGGCCATCGCCACGCCCGCGACCTACGTGAAGGAGCCGCTGCGCGTGTTCGAGCTCGACTTCGAGGCCAACCTGCCCATCGTGCGCTCGTGCGTGAAGTACGGCAAGCGCCTGATCTTCCCGTCCACCTCCGAGGTGTACGGCATGTCCACCGACCGCGAGTTCGATCCCGAGGCCTCGCCGCTGGTGTACGGCCCCATCAACAAGCCGCGCTGGATCTACGCCTGCTCAAAGCAGCTCATGGACCGCGTCATCCACGCCTACGGCATGCAGGAGGGCCTGGACTACACCCTGTTCCGCCCCTTCAACTGGATCGGGGCCGGGCTGGACTCCATCAACACCGCCAAGGAAGGCTCGTCGCGTGTCATCACCCAGTTCTTCGGCCACATCGTGCGCGGCGAGTCCATCAAGCTGGTGGACGGCGGCGCGCAGAAACGCGCCTTCACCTACGTGGACGACGGCATCGACGCGCTGATCAGGATCATCGCCAACGCCAAGGGCATCGCCACGCACAAGATCTACAACATCGGCAACCCCAAGAACAACTACTCGGTGCGCCAGCTCGCCGAAATGATGCTCAAGCTCGCCGCCGCCTACCCGGAATACAGCGCCAGCGCCAAGAAGGTGAAGCTGGTCAAGGTGTCGGCCGGCCAGTACTACGGCAAGGGCTACCAGGACGTGCAGAACCGCGTGCCGCGCATCGCCAACACCATGTCCGACCTGGGCTGGAGGCCGCGCGTCAACATGGCCGACGCGCTGAAGCGCATTTTCGACGCCTACCGGGGGGATGTTGCAGCGGCCCGGAATCTTGTTGATTGAGCCTGGCGAAAAGCCGACGGACATGGCGCGCTTCAGCATCGAACCCGTTCGTCCCGAGGACGTAGGCCATGTGATGGACATGATAGCGGAGCTCGCGGCCTTCGAGCGCCTTGAGCACCTGCTGGAGTGCACGGCCGCCCAACTGTCCTCCGCACTGTTTGGCCCGGACAAGAGCATCGAGTGTCTCCTCGGCTGGAGTGAGCAGGACAGTAGGCGCGTTCCGGTCGCCTACGCCATTTTTTTCCACAACTTCTCCACCTTCCTCGGCCGGCGCGGACTGTACCTCGAAGACCTGTACGTGCGCCCCGCGTTTCGCCACCGCGGCCATGCGCGCGCCATCCTGGCGCACCTCGCGGCGCTCGCGCTGGAGCGCGATTGCGGCCGCTTCGAATGGACGGTGCTGGACTGGAACACGGGCGCGCAGGACGTGTACCGCTCCATCGGCGCCGAGGTGCTGCCGGAGTGGCGCATCACGCGCATGACCGGGGACAGCATCAGGCGCTTGGCCGGGAAGTAGATGCCCAAGCTCGCCCTCAAGGTCGACGTGGACACCTACCGCGGCACGCGCGAGGGCGTGCCGCGCCTGGTCGACATGCTGAAGCAGCAAGAGGCGGGCGCCACGTTCCTGTTCAGCCTGGGGCCCGACCACACCGGCCGCGCCATCCGCCGCGCCTTCCGCCCGGGATTCCGCGAAAAGGTTTCGCGCACCTCGGTGGTGGAGCATTACGGCGTGAAGACGCTGCTGTACGGCACGCTGCTGCCGGGCCCCGACATCGGCAACGCCTGCGCCGACATCCTGCGCGGCGTGCGCGACGCCGGCTTCGAAGTGGGCGTGCACTGCTGGGACCACGTCAAATGGCAGGACGGCGTGGCCATGGCCGACGCCGCCTGGACCGAGCGCCAGATGCGCCTCGCCATGCAGCGCTTCGAGCGCATTTTCGGCGAGCCGGCCCTGGTGCACGGCGCCGCCGGCTGGCAGATGAACGAGCACGCCCTGCGCCTCACCCAGCGGCTGGGCTTTCACTACGCCTCGGACGCGCGCGGCCAAACGCCGTTCGTGCCCATGCGCCACGCCGAGATCATCGGCTGCCCGCAACTGCCCACCACGCTGCCCACGCTGGACGAGCTCATCGGCCGCGACGGCCTGGAGGCGGACAATGTGGCCGAGCACCTGCTCGAGCTCACCCGCACGCCGCCCGACCTGCCCGACGAAGTCATGGGCCACGTCTACACCCTGCACGCCGAACTCGAAGGCGGCCGGCTGGCCCCGGCGTTCGACAAGCTGCTCGCCGGCTGGAAGGCGCAGGGCTACGAGTTGGTGGCCATGCGCAGCGTGCTCGAAGCCCTGGACATCGCGCTGCTGCCGCGCTGCGAGTTCGAATACGGCGAGGTGCCCGGGCGCTCGGGGTTCCTGGCCGTGCAGGGTCCGGAGTTTCTGACTTGAGCAGTGCATCCGGCCCGTTTTGCCGACAACAACCTCAGGCCGGCGCCTCCAGTTTTTTCGCGATGTCCGCCGCGCTCATGCGCAGTCCGCGCACCTCGGGCCGCTGCGCGAATTGTTCCGCGGCGGCGCGCAGCGCGCCCTGCGGGGCAAAGGCGCCGATGTGCGGTTCCAGGTCGGCGGCGCCGGCGCCGGGCAGGAACACCTTTCCCGCACCCAGCGCCTCGACGGCCGTGGCGTTGAGCAGTTGCTCCACGTGGGTGGGAAGGAGCAGAAGCGGCTTGCCCGCCGCCATGGCCTGGGCCACCATGCCGTTGCTGCCGTAGCTGGCCACGGCGTCGCAATCAGCGAGCAGCGCGCTCAGGCGCAAAGGCTCGGGCGAGACGCAAACGTTGGGCGCCGTCAATACGGCCGCGCTCCATCCGGGCACGTGGGCAACGACCCTGACGCGGTGGCGCGCGAAGACATCCAGCAGCGCGCCCAGCACCGGAGCGGGCCTCAGGTACACCAGGAAGCGCGTTCCCTCCCCCGCAGGCCACGCCGGCGCAGCCGTGCCCGCATCGGCTTCCATGGCGCCCACGTAGTGCTCGGCCGGACGCGGACCATAGCAATCCAGGCCGGGGTACGACCGCATCAACTGCCCGGCACCGCTGTACAACTCGCCTGCCGCCTGCAACGGCGGCGCGGCCAATGCCTTTTGCACGGCATTCAGGCGGTCGAGCAGCAGTGCATCGAAACGCTCGGCGATCCGGAAATCGGGAATGAAGCTGGGCAACCGCGCCGCCTGCGGAGGCGCCGTAAAGGGCGCGCTGAAAGTGACAGCAGGCAAGCCGAAGCCGCGTGCCGCCAGCAGAGCGGCGGGCGCGTGGTCGGCCAGCAGCAGCTGGGGACGCAGCGCGGAGAAAATGTAGCGCCAGGCCCGCGCCGCGGCCAGGGCGCCGGCCTCCGACCCGAAGGCCTCGCCCAACAGCAGTTCGGCATAGCAGCGATAGCGCACGGGATGGGCGCTGCCCGGCGGCCCGGCCGGCGCCTGCATGAACAGGAAGCCTTCGGCGGCGATGCGCGCGGCGTGCTCCCGCGCGCGCAGCGCGAACGTCACTTCGTGGCCGCGCTCGCGCAGCGCCCGCGCCAGCGCCAGCAGCGCCGTCACGTGCCCCAGGCCTGCTCCCAGTTCCCACGCCATCAGAATGCGCATTCGCCACGCTCCATCCCGGTCCTGCCGCTCCCCGCTTCCCCGCGCATTATCGCGAAAGCATGACAATCTCATGTCTTGAACGTGGAAATGCGGCTTCGCGCATGCGCGGAGGATAGTTTGCTTGCATTCGCGGCCGCTTTAAGGCTAGGATGGCAGCACGCATGATAAAGAGCAGGCGCTAAGCGGCAAGGATGCCAGCCAAGACGGGAAGTACCGTAGTCAAGGATTTCTCCCTGCCTTCCACGGGCGGGAAAACGTTCACCCTCTCCGAAGCCCTCGCGGCTTCCGCGGGCCGGGGCAAGGGCGCGCCGCTCAAGGCCCTGGTCCTGTACTTCTACCCCAAGGACAACACGCCGGGCTGCACCACCGAGGGCCAGCAGTTCCGCGACCTCCACGAGCAGTTCCGCAAGGCCGGCTGCGCCGTGTACGGCGTGTCCCGCGACAGCCTGAAGTCCCACGAGAACTTCAAGGCCAAGATGGAGTTCCCCTTCGACCTGCTGTCGGACGAGGGCGAGAAAGCATGCAACCTGTTCGCCGTGATCAAGATGAAGAACATGTACGGCAAGCAGGTGCGAGGAATCGAGCGCAGCACGTTCGTGCTCGACGGCAGCCGCGCCATCATTCGCGAATGGCGCGGCGTGAAAGTCCCAGGCCATGCCCAGGAGGTACTCGATTTTGTTAAAGCACTCTGACGCCTTCGCCAGCCACGACCCCTCCCCCGCAGAATCCACGCCGATGCCCACGCGAAAAAAGAAATCGGCGAGCAAGACCACCACCAAGCTGTTCGTCCTCGACACCAACGTGCTGATGCACGACCCCACCAGCCTGTTCCGCTTCGAAGAGCACGATGTCTTCCTCCCCATCATGACCCTGGAGGAACTGGACAACAACAAGAAGGGCATGTCGGAGGTGGCGCGCAACGCCCGCCAGGCCAGCCGCTTCCTGGATGAAATCGTCAGCCGCGCCGAGGACGGCATCGAGGGCGGCATCGCCCTCAAGCGCCATCCCGCCGACTTGGCCACCGGCCGCCTGTTCCTGCAGACCGAGGCCATTGCGCCCGACCTGCCCGCCAGCGTGCCCATGGGCAAGGCCGACAACCAGATCATCGGCGTCATCATCCACCTGCAGAAGCGCCATCCGCAGCGCCAGGTCATCCTGGTGTCCAAGGACATCAACATGCGCATCAAGGCGCGCGCGCTGGGGCTGGCGGCCGAGGACTACTTCAACGACAAGGTGCTGGAGGACACCGACCTCCTCTACACCGGCGTGCGCGAGCTTCCCGCGCAGTTCTGGGACGAGCACGGCCAGAACATGGAGTCGTGGAAAAAGGACGGCCGAGCCTACTACCGCATCCGCGGGCCGCTCACCGGCCAGCTCATGCTGAACGAGTTCGTGTACCAGGAGAGCGAGCGGCCGCTGTACGCGGTGGTCAAGGAGCTGGCCGGCAAGACCGCGGTGCTGGAGACGGTCAAGGACTACACCCATCCGCGCAACAGCGTGTGGGGCATCACGGCGCGCAACCGCGAGCAGAACTTCGCCCTCAACCTGCTCATGGACCCGGAGATCGACTTCATCACCCTGCTCGGCCAGGCCGGCACCGGCAAAACCCTGCTCACCCTGGCCGCGGGCCTCACCCAGGTGCTGGACACCAAGACCTACACCGAGATCATCATGACGCGCGTCACCGTGCCGGTGGGCGAGGACATCGGCTTTCTTCCCGGCACCGAGGAGGAGAAAATGACGCCGTGGATGGGCGCGCTCGAGGACAACCTCGACGTGCTCAACAAAACCGACGACGACAGCGGCGACTGGGGCCGCGCCGCCACCCGCGACCTGATCCGCAGCCGCATCAAGATCAAGTCGCTCAACTTCATGCGCGGCCGCACCTTCATCAAGAAATTCCTCATCATCGACGAGGCGCAGAACCTCACGCCCAAGCAGATGAAGACCCTGATCACGCGCGCCGGGCCGGGCACCAAGGTGGTGTGCCTGGGCAACATCTCGCAGATCGACACGCCCTATCTGACCGAGGGCTCATCGGGCCTCACCTACGTGGTGGACCGCATGAAGGGCTGGGTGCATTGCGGGCACATCACGCTGGCGCGCGGCGAGCGCTCGCGCTTGGCCGACTACGCCGCCGAGGCGTTGTAATCCGGCTGCCGAGGCGTTGTAGCCGCGGTTGTACCTCGGACTCGAGGGCGGGGCTTGCCCCGCCCTCGCCCCCTTTCTCCGCCTTTTATCTCCTTGAAAGAACAGGGGATTTAAAGGCGCCCCCAGCGGCTATAATTCCGCCATGAAATTCCTTTTCGACCTGTTCCCGGTCATCCTGTTTTTCATCGCCTTCAAGTTCGCCGGGATTTACGTGGCCACGGGTGTCGCCATTGCCGCGTCGCTGGGGCAAATCGGCTGGCTCAAGCTGCGCCGCCGCAAGGTGGACACCATGATGTGGACCAGCCTGATCATCATCGTGGTGTTCGGCGGCGCCACCCTGCTGCTGCACGACGAGACCTTCATCAAGTGGAAGCCCACGGTGCTGTACTGGTGCTTCGCCGCGGCGCTGGCCGGCGCCCAGTTGCTGGCGCGCAAAAACCTCATCCAGGGATTGATGCAGGAGCAGATGCAGTTGCCGCAGGCGGCCTGGAACCGCGTCAACTGGAGCTGGGCCGCCTTTTTCGCCTTTATGGGCGCCATCAACCTGTACGTCGCTTTCAACTACTCGCTG
>DATNCF010000188.1:0-2857 GCA_035571675.1 Burkholderiales bacterium
CTGCCCCCGGGGGAATAAGCCCCGGTAGCGGCCACGCGCTCCTGAATGTCGGGCAAGACCACAATGGCGTTCATTTCGCGGTTGAGCCTGTCGACAATATCCTTGGGCGTTCTGGCCGCGGCCCAAAGGCCGCCGTTGAAAACCGTCTGAAAGCCGGGATAGCCGTCGGGAATAAGCGCCACGTCCGGCAGCAGCGACGAGTGCCGCGCTCCCCCGACCCCGATGGCGCGCAACCTTCCCGCCTTGACGTGCGGCAGATACGTGACGGGATTGTCGAACGCAGCCTGCACCTCGTTGGCCACCAGCGCCGCCGTGGTAGGCGCCGAGCCCTTGTAGGGAACATGCACGAGATCGATCCCGGCGCGTGCCTTGAACGCTTCCATCGACAGCATCGCCGATGGCGCCGCCGAGCCGTAGTTGAGCTTTCCGGCATTGGCCTTGGCGTAGGCGACGAACTCCTGGTAGGTGTTGACCGGCAGCGCCGCGTTGACGAACAGGATGTACGGGCCCTGGTACAGGCTGACGATGGGAACGAAATCCTTCAACAGGTCGAACGGCACCGTTTTGTTGAAGACGGTGGTCATGCTGGACCCGCCGATGTAGAGCAGCGTATAACCGTCGGCCGGCGCGTTCAGCACCACCTGGCCGCCAATGATGGTGTTGCCGCCGGGCTTGTTTTCGATGATGACCGGCTGCCTGAGCCGTTGCTCGAGCTTTTGCCCCATGGCCCGCCCCAGCAGATCGGTGGCGCCCCCGGGCGCGTAAGGAACCACAAATTTTATGGGCCGGGAAGGATAGTCATCCGCCGCGGCGCGCTGGACCATGCACACGGCGGCAAGCAAGACCAGGATCCCCCTGCCGGCCCACGCAGCCACGTTCTTGATGCGATTGCTTGTCATGAAATGGTAACCCCGCTGTCCACCGGAAGCACGTGTCCGGTGATGATTTTTGCCTCGTCACTCGCGAGAAAGAGCGCCGCATAAGCAACGTCGATCGGCTCGGCCGGCCCCAGCAGGTTCTTGGCGCGCAGTCCGGTCGGAGGACGGTTTCTGTAAAGTTCCAGAACCCGTTCGGTGGTGGTCGAAGTGGGGGCCACGGCGTTGACGCGGATTTTCCGGTCCGCGTATTCGACCGCCATCGAACGGGTGATCGCCACCACGCCACCCTTGGCTGCGGTGTAGCAATCGATATTGGTCGTGCCCATCAGGCCAGCCGCCGAAGCGGTGTTGACAACCGCCCCACCCCCGGCCTTTATCAGTTCCGGTATGGCGTATTTGCAGCACAGCCAGGTGCCATAAAGGTTGAGGCCCACCACCCGGCCGAATTCCTCCACGGGGGCCTCGGTGACCGGACCATCCAGGGGCGTGGAGGCTCCAGCGTTGTTGTACAGGACATCGAGCCGTCCGAAGCGCGCGACGGCGGCCTTGACCGCGTTCTCCGCGCTCGTCGGCTGCGTGACATCTGTCTGGACAAAGCACGCCTGCCCCCCGGCGGCCGCAATCATGCGCTCGGTTTCGATTCCCGCTTCCGGCCGGATTTCCGCCACGACCACGCGTGCGCCCTCGCGCGCGAACAGCAGCGCGCCGGCCCGCCCGATGCCCGCCCCGGCGCCCGTGATCAGCACGACTTTTCCCTGCAATCGCCCCATGGCCGTCAGCCGCCGGTAATGCGTCTGTACATTCCGTCAGCGCGCGGCTGATCGCTGTCCGCCCTGGTTTCCATCCCGCCTCCTCGATTCAATTGAAATCAGCGTTTCCCCGGAGGGCCGCGATCCGGGGCCACATCCGCGATCCCTTCGCATACCTCGCCGACCACGGCGGGTGGATCAAGCGGAATCCCCAAAAGGCAGAGAGAAGCACGCTGCCAACCCGGTATGATCCAGGTTGGGCTTTCGGTCGTCCAATATATTAAAAGTATTGGATTAATTCATTAATGGAATTCACCAGCCTACGAACGCTGCGCTGTTTTCTCGCCGTCGCGGAAGAGCTGCATTTCGGCCGGGCAGCGCAGCGCCTCAACCTGTCGCAGCCCCCGCTCACCAAGCAGATTCAGAACCTCGAGTCTCGGTTGAATGTGCGGCTTTTCGACCGCAGCAAACGCTCTGTCCGTTTGACCTCGGCCGGGACCGCTTTAGTTCTCGAAGCGCGGCGGCTACTCGACCAGGCGGAGTCCGCGGCCATTTCCGTCCGGCGCATCCACACCGGAGAGGCGGGCACGGTCCGCATCGGATTCATCAGCGCCGCGTTCTTTTCCTCGTTCCAGGCGCGGCTGATTCGGCTTGCCAAGAGCCGGCGCGGCATACAGACCGTTTGGCTGGAACTGGGCTCATTCGAACAGGTGGAGGCGCTTTTGAAGGAGCGCATCGACCTGGGCATCGCCCATACACCCATTGAACTGCGCGGCCTGGCCGCCCGGGTTGTGGCCCGGGAGCCCCACATCGCCGCGCTTCCGGCGGGGCATCCGCTGGCCGCCCTGAGAACGATCCCGTTATCGGGATTGCGCGACGAGGACTTCGTGCTCTTTCCACGTGAAGCGGCGAGCGGTTACCACGACATGGTCGTGGCGGCTTGCTACCAGGCCGGCTTCAGTCCCAGGGTTACGCATCTTGCCCGCCATCTGTTTACCATCGTCGGCCTGGTTGCTCAAGGACGCGGGGTCTCCCTGGTGCCGCGCAAAGTCGGCAAGGTGCCGATACCCGGCGTCGCTTTCAGGCCCCTGCGCGGCGCGACGGTTTACTCGGAGTTTTCGTTGTTGTGGTCCCCTAAAAACAATTCGCCGGCCCTGAAGCGCCTATTGGAGGGATTGCTTGGGACCGCGTGAGAAGTGCCCCCC
This sequence comes from Burkholderiales bacterium, assembly GCA_035571675.1. Lineage (GTDB taxonomy): Bacteria > Pseudomonadota > Gammaproteobacteria > Burkholderiales > SG8-39 > CAIYPG01. The sequence continues at coordinate 2,833 of DATNCF010000188.1, forward strand.
CCCTTGATCGCTCCAACTGCCGCAC
>DATNCF010000189.1:0-13531 GCA_035571675.1 Burkholderiales bacterium
TGAAAAGCTCTCGCTCATGCGAAATGCTTAGAAATCGGACATATGTCCGATAGCCAGACACTGATGGCGATGGCGTAGTAAGAGCATAAAGACAATCAAATCAATGAGATTTTGATTTCCAAGGTGTCCGACATCTGGACATTGTTCGCGCTGCCACCGGGTTCTGCACAATAAATGTGCCGCTAAATCAGGGTGTTGAAATCTTTGGCCTAACCCTTGCGTAGGCACAGCAGATCGGTCGCCTGCTCGGCGGCTCGAACATAAAGGAGGAGAGCATGAAGCGTTTCGTCACGTCGCTGGTGTCCATCACAGCCGTCGCTGCGCTGGGGTTGGCGGGCAATGCATTGGCCCAATCAAGGGAAATCCGCATAGGCCTGATCGCCGACAAGACCGGTCCCCTGGAAGCCTATGTCAAGCAGATGCAGACCGGCTTTGCCTTGGGACTCGAGTACGCCACCGGCGGCAAGAACGAAGTGCTCGGCCGCAAGATCGTGGTCATCGACAAGGATTCGCAGACCAAGCCCGATGCCGCCAAGTCGCTGCTGGCCGCCGCCTACGGTGACGACAAGGTGGACATCGCCATCGCCGCCGGCAGTTCGGGAACCGCCCTCGCCATGCTGCCCGTGGCCGAAGAGTACAAGAAGATTCTGCTGGTCGAACCCGCCGTGGCCGACTCGATCACGGGCGACAAATGGAATCGCTACATTTTCCGCACCGGGCGCAATTCCTCGCAGGACGCGATATCCAACGGCGTGGCGCTGGGCAAGCCCAATACCTACATCGCCACCTTGGCGCAGGACTATGCCTTCGGGCGCGACGGCGTGGCGGCATTCAAGGAGGCGCTGGCCGGCAGCGGCGCCACCATCGTGCACGAGGAATACGCGCCGGTGCAGACCAGCGACTTCACCGCGCCGGCTGAGCGCATTTTCAACGCCCTCAAGGACAAGCCCGGCCGCAAGGTGATGTTCATCATCTGGGCGGGCGGCAATCCCTTCAAGGTCGCCGACCTGAAGCCCGAGCGCTTCGGCATCGAGATCGCCACGGGCGGCAACATTCTGAGCGAGCTGGTCAAGTACAAGGCCTTCCCCGGCATGGAAGGGGCCACGTACTATTACTACGAGATTCCCAAGAACAAGGCCAACCAGTGGCTGGTCACCGAGCATGAAAAGCGCTTCAAGACGCCGCCCGATTTCTTCACCGCGGGCGGCATGTCGGCGGCCATTGCGCTGGTGGACGCCATCCAGAAGGCCGGCGGCACCGATACCGAAAAACTGATCTCGGCCATGGAAGGCATGTCCTTCGAGACGCCCAAGGGCAGGATGACCTTCCGCAAGGAGGACCACCAGGCCATGCAGTCCATGTACCACTTCAAAATCAAGGTCGATCCCAAAGTAGAATGGGCCGTTCCGGTGCTGGTGCGTGAGATCAAGCCCGAGGAAATGAAAATCCCCATCCGGGTGCCGAAGAGCTAAGGCCGTCGCGAACAAGGGGCGCATTTTCGAAACGGCGCCCCCTTGTAAATCCCCCATTTCAGAGGGTCTCATGCCGGCGACTGAAAGACCGGTCCTGGAAACCCACGGCCTGGGCATCCGCTTCGGCGGCCACGCCGCCGTGGACGACGTGAGCTGCGCCTTCGCGGCGGGCACGCTCACCGCCATCGTCGGCCCCAATGGCGCGGGCAAGACCACCTACTTCAACCTCATCTCCGGGCAGTTGCGGGCCAGCGCCGGGCGCGTTTCGTTGTTCGGCGAGGACATCACCGCACTGCCGGCCCCCATGCGCGCGCGCCGCGGCCTCGGTCGCGCCTTCCAGCTCACCAACCTGTTCCCGCGCCTGTCGGTGCTGGAGAACGTGCGCCTCGCCGTGCAGGCGCGGGCGCGCACCGGCCTCGACCTGTTCTCGGTGTGGAGCGGCCATAAGGAGTTGACCGAGCGCGCCGAGCACTGCCTGCATCGCGTGGCGCTGGCCGACAAGCGCAACGCCGTGGCGTCCACGCTGCCGCACGGCGACCAGCGCAAGCTCGAAGTGGCCATCCTGCTGGCGCTCGAGCCCGAAGTGTTCATGTTCGACGAGCCCACCGCCGGCATGAGCGTGGACGAGGTGCCGGTGATTCTCGATCTCATCCGCGCCATCAAGGCCCAGGGCGACAAGACCATCCTGCTGGTGGAGCACAAGATGGACGTGGTGCGCTCGCTGGCCGACCGCATCATCGTGCTGCACCAGGGACGCCTCGCCGCCGACGGCGACCCGGCCACGGTGATCGCCTCGCCCATCGTGCAGGAGGCGTACCTGGGCATCCAGAGTACCGAGGCGGCGCATGGCTGACGCCGTTTCCAATCCCCTGCTCACGCTCGCCGGCGTGCACACCCACATCGGCCAGTACCACATCCTGCAGGGCGTGGATTTCACCGTGGCGCGCGGCGGCCTCACCATGCTGCTGGGGCGCAACGGCGCGGGCAAGACCACCTGCCTGCGCACGGTGATGGGCCTGTGGCGCGCGTCCAGGGGCACCATCCACTGCGACGGCCGCGACATCACGCGCGCCGCCACGCCCGAACTGGCGCATTACGGCGTGGCCTACGTGCCCGAGAACATGGGCATCTTCGCCGGGCTCACGGTGCGCGAGAACATGCTGCTGGCCGCGCGCCAGGGTCCGCCCGATGACCAGCGGCTGGAGTGGATATTCGGCCTGTTCCCGGCCATGAAAAAATTCTGGAACGGCCTGGCCGGCAATCTCTCCGGTGGCCAGAAGCAAATGCTGGCGGTGTCGCGCGCCATTGTCGAGCCGCGCGCGCTGCTGCTGGTGGACGAGCCCACCAAGGGCCTGGCCCCCGCCATGGTGGCGGCCATGATCGAGGCCTTCCGTGAACTGAAATCCACGGGCACCACCCTGCTGGTGGTGGAGCAGAACTTTCATTTCGCGCGCTCGCTGGGCGACGACGTGGCGGTGATGGACTCGGGGCGCATCGTGCACGCCGGCGCCATGGCGGCGCTCGCTGCCGATGAGGCGCTGCAGACGCGCCTGCTGGGACTGTCGTTGGAAGCACATCAATGAGCGCGGTGATGCAGGGCAACGAAGGCGCGGGCGCGGCCGCCGTGCCCGCTAACCGCTTCGACTGGCGGCCGCTCGCCATCCTGGCCGCCATCATGCTCGGCGCGGCGCCCTTCATCGGCAGCCTGCCCACGTGGGTGACGCTCACCGTGGCCGGCCTCGCCATGGGCATGATGATTTTCATCATGGCCTCGGGCCTGACCCTGGTGTTCGGGTTGATGGACGTGCTGAACTTTGCCCATGGCGCGTTCATTTCCGTGGGCGCTTACGCCGGCGTCTCGGTGCTGATCGCGCTCAAGGTCTCGCTGCTCGCGACCGGGGCCGATTCCACCCTGTGGTCCAATCTCGCGGCGCTGGTCCCGGCCCTGCTCGCGGCCATGGCGGCCTCGGGCGCGCTGGGCTGGTTTTTCGAGCGCGTGGTCATCCGCCCGGTGTATGGGGACCACCTGAAACAGATCCTCGTCACCATGGGTGGCCTCATCGTGTGCGAGCAACTCATCGACGTGCTGTGGGGCCCGGACCAGATCCCGGTGCCCGTGCCATGGACGCTCACCGGCGCGTTCACCTTCGGCGACATCGCCGTGGAGCGCTACCGTGTGTTCGCGGTGGTGGTGGGCGCCGCGGTGTTTCTCGCGCTGTGGCTCATCCTGTCGCGCACGCGCCTGGGCCTGCTCATCCGCGCGGGCGTGGAGAACCGCGAAATGGTGGAGTCGCTGGGCTACCGCATCCGCCGCCTGTTCGTGGGCGTGTTCGTGGCCGGCTCGGCGCTGGCTGGCCTGGGCGGCATGATGTGGGGCATGTACCAGGGCTCGGTCACGCCGCCCATGGGCATGCAGGTGCTGGTAGTGGTGTTCATCGTGGTCATCATCGGCGGCCTGGGTTCGGTGGGGGGCTGCTTCGTGGGCGCGCTGCTGGCGGGCCTCTTGGCCAACTACACCGGCTACGTCCTGCCCAAGCTGGCCCTCGGCTCCAACATCCTGCTCATGGTGCTGGTGCTGCTGTGGCGGCCGCGCGGCCTGTATCCGGTGGGGAAGGCCTGATGCTGATCCGGCTGATCTCCGGTCTCATTTCCCAAGATGCGCCGCGCAGCCGCGTGCTCACGGCCCTGCTGCTCGCGGTGCTGGCCGCGCTGCTGGCCGCGCCCTTTCTGCTGCCCGGCACCCGGCCTCTGAACGTCGCGGCCAAGGTGGCGGTGTTCATCGTGCTGGTGGCGAGCTACGACCTGCTGCTCGGCTACACCGGCATCGTGTCCTTCGCCCACACCATGTTCTTCGGCATCGGCGGCTACGGCGTGGGCATCGCCGCGGCCAAGTGGGGCACGGGCTGGGGGCCGCTGGCCGCGGGCGTTGCCCTGGCCGTGGCGCTGGCAATCGCGCTGGCCTTGGTCATCGGTCTCCTCAGCCTGCGCGTGCGCGCCATTTTTTTCGCCATGATCACGTTGGCCGTGGCCTCGTTCTTCCAGATCCTGGCCTCGCAATGGTCGGCCTTCACCGGCGGCGAGGATGGCATCAACTTCAAGCTGCCGGCGGTGTTTTCGCCCGGCAACAGGCTTCTGGAGACGCCGCTGCTGGGCGCGGACATCAACGGCCGCACGCTGGCCTACTACGTGGTGGTGCTGGGCGCGCTGGCGCTGTTCCTCGCGCTGCTGCGCATCGTGAACTCGCCTTTCGGGCGCGTGCTGCAGGCCATACGCGAGAACGAGTTCCGCGCCGAGGCGCTGGGTTATCGCACCGTGGTGTACCGCAGCGTGGCCAACGGCATCGCCGCGGTGGGGGCCGCGGCGGCCGGCGTGCTGTACGCGCTGTGGCTGCGCTACACCGGCCCGGCCACCACCCTGTCCTTCGACATCATGATCGACATCCTGCTCATGGCCGTGATCGGCGGCATGGGGACGCTGTACGGCGCGGTGCTGGGCGCGGCGATTTTCGTGGTGGCGCAGAACTACCTGCAGGACCTGATGAAGCTGGCGAGCGGCGCCCTGGAGGGCTGGCCGCTGCTGCCGGCGCTGCTGCACCCCGACCGCTGGCTGCTGTGGCTGGGCGTGCTGTTCATTGTCTGCGTGTATTACTTTCCCAACGGCATCGTCGGCAAGCTGCGCCGCGGCTAGGTACTCAGATGGAATTTACTTCGAACTACCTCGTCTGCCGCGAACGCGAGATCCATTACACCGAGTGGGGCGCGGGCCATGCCGAGACCGTCATCGCCTGGCATGGCCTGGCGCGCACCGGCCGCGACATGGACGACATCGCCCGGGTGTTGTCGGCGCGCTACCGCGTCATCTGCCCCGACACCCTCGGCCGCGGCCTGTCGGAGTGGAGCCCGCAGCCGCGAGAGGAGTACTGCCTGGCTTTCTACGCCGAGATGGCGCAATCGCTGGTCGACCAGCTCGGCATCCAGCGTTTCCACTGGCTGGGCACGTCCATGGGCGGAGCGCTCGGCATCCACCTCGCGGCTGGCGCGCTGCGCGGGCGGCTGCGCCGGCTGGTGCTGAACGACATCGGCCCGGCGGTGGCCGCGCCAGCGGTGGCGCGCATCCGCGCTTACGCGGGCAACCCGCCACGCTTCCGCCGCCTGAGCGAGCTCGAAGCCTTTTTCCGCACGGTCTACCAGCCCTTCGGCTGGCTGTCCGACGAGCAATGGCGTCGCCTGGCCGAAACCTCGGCGCGCCGCCTTGCCGACGGCGGCATCACCGTGCACTACGATCCGGACATGGTGCAGCAGTTCGTGCACCACCCCGACGATTACGAGCAATGGCCGGCCTACGACGCCATTGACGTCCCCACGCTGTGCCTGCGTGGCGAGACATCGGACCTGCTGCTGCCTGAGGTGGCCGAGGAAATGAGGCGCCGCGGACCCAGGGCCGTTGTGGTGACGATTCCTGGCTGCGGGCATGCGCCGGCGCTGAACGTGCCCGAGCAGATCAGCCTGGTGGAACGGTTTTTAACGGCGGATTCCTAGCCGAACTTGTTCCTGGCGATTTCCGCGCCCCGCACCAGCGCTTCCAGTTTCCTGACCGCGACATCCCGCGCCATGGGTGCCATTCCGCAGTTGGTGCAGGAGAACAACCGTTCTTTGGGCACGAACTGCAGGGCCTTGCCGATGATGTCGGCCACTTCCTCCGGCGTCTCGACCGCGTCGCTCCCCACGTCGATGACGCCCACCAGCACATCCTTGCCCGCAAGCAGGCTCATGAGGCTCATGGGCACGCGCGAGTGCATGCACTCCAGCGACACCTGCTTGACCGTGCTCTTCGCGATGGCGGGGAAGATGGCTTCGTACTGGCGCCATTCGCTGCCCAGCGTCTTCTTCCAGTCCAGGTTGGCCTGGATGCCGTAGCCGTAGCAGATGTGCACGGCCGTCGTGCAGGTCAGGCCGGCGATGGCGCGGTCCAGGGCGCACACGCCCCAGGCCACCACGTCGTCGGTGAACACGTTGAAGGCCGGCTCGTCGATCTGGATCACGTCCACGCCGTCGGCCTCGAGCGCGCGCGCCTCGGCGTTGACGAGCTCGGCGAAGGCCATGGCCATTTTCACCTTGTCGCCGTAGTAGCGGTCGGCGACGGTGTCGCAAATGGTCATGGGGCCGGGCAGGGTGAACTTGAGCTTGCGCTGGGTATGCGCGCGCGCCAGCCGCGCCTCCACGGCATGCACGCGTCCCTTCAGCTTCAGCGGCCCCACCACCTGCGGCACCATGGCGTCGTAGCGGTTGTTGCGTATGCCCATCTTCACCTTGTTGGCGAAGTCGATGCCTTCCACCGCCTCGAGAAAACCGTGCACGAAATGCTGGCGCGACTGCTCGCCGTCGCCCACGATGTCGAGGCCGGCGTCCTCCTGGGCCTTGAGCCAGAGCAGGGTGGCGTCGCGCTTGGCCTGGGCCAGTTCTTCGCCCTCGGACTTCCATTGCGGCCAGAGCTTGTTGGTTTCGGCCAGCCAGAAGGGCTTGGGGAGGCTGCCCGCCAAAGTGGTCTTGAACAGCGTGGGTTCCTTCGGTCCGAACCAGGATGCCATGCCACCTCCCTTGGGAACCGCAATGAATGCTTCAGGCGACTCCGGCCTGATGCGCCTGCTGGTCCGCGTGGTAGCTGGAACGCACCATGGCTCCCACCGCCGCATGCGAGAAGCCCATCCTGTTCGCTTCCTCTTCAAACGCGCGAAACTGCGCCGGTTCCACGTAGCGCTTTACCGGCAGGTGGTGTTCGGACGGCTGCAGGTATTGGCCCAGGGTGAGCATGTCGACATTGTGCGCGCGCAGGTCGCGCATGACCTGCAGGATTTCCTCGTCGGTTTCCCCCAGGCCCAGCATGAGGCCGGACTTGGTGGGCACGTCCGGGTGGCGCGCCTTGAATTCCCGCAGCAGGTTGAGCGAGTGCGCGTAGTCGGCGCCGGGGCGCACGGCGCGGTACAGGCGCGGCACGGATTCGAGGTTGTGGTTCATCACGTCGGGCGGGCCGCCGTCCAGCACGGCCAGCGCGCGGTCGAGGCGGCCTCGGAAGTCGGGCACCAGCACCTCGATGCGGGTGGAGGGCGAAAGCTCGCGCACGGCGCGGATGCACTCCACGAAATGTCCCGCGCCGCCGTCCTTGAGGTCGTCGCGGTCCACGCTGGTGATGACCACGTAGGAGAGCTTGAGCTTCGCGATGGTCTGGGCAAGGTGAAGCGGCTCCTCGGCGTCGAGCGGCCGCGGCTTGCCGTGGGCCACGTCGCAGAACGGGCAGCGCCGCGTGCAGGTATCGCCCATGATCATGAAGGTGGCCGTGCCCTTGCCGAAGCACTCGCCGATGTTGGGGCAGGAGGCCTCTTCGCACACCGTGTGCAGGTTGGCCTCGCGCAGGATGCGCTTGATGTCGTGGTAGCGCGAACCGGGCGCGGCGGCGCGCACGCGGATCCACTCCGGCTTCTTCAGCCGCTCCTGGGGCACGATCTTGATGGGAATCTTGGCGGTCTTGAGCTCGCCTTTCTGGCGCTTTTTCAGCTCGAGATCATCGGGGGGCGTCATGAACGGGCTTCCGGATGGGACTGCGGTTAAGTAAGGGCTGAGAAGCTATTTTCTCACCGATCAGGCGAGCCAGCGCATCACCCAGTGACATTGCATCGCCGGCAATGCCGAGGTCGGCGCAGCGGGTTACGGCGAGGCCGGGATAGCCGCAGGGGTCGATGTCCAGGAAGGGACCGAGGTCGGCATCCACGTTAAGACTCACACCATGGAAGCAGGAGCCTTTTTTGATTCTCAGGCCAAGAGCGGCAATCTTGGCGCCGCCGACTTGGGGGATATAGATACCGGGGGCGCCGGGTTTAGCGACCCCTTCAACGTCGTGGATCGCCAGCAAATCAATCACCGACTGCTCGATCACGCTCACCATCTGGCGCACCTTGATGGAGCGGCGGGCAAGGTCGATCAGGGTGTAAACCACGGCTTGGCCGGGACCGTGGTAGGTGATCTGGCCGCCCCGGTCAACCCTTACAACAGGGATGGCGGAATTGGTTTGGGGAAAATGTTCCGGCCGACCGGCTACACCCACCGTGTAAACGGGCGGGTGCTCCAGCACCCACAGCTCATCTGGGGTCTCGGGGCCGCGCCGCTCGGTGAACGACTGCATGGCGCGCCAAGTCTCTTCATACCCGACCAAACCCAAATGGCGAATCAGCGGTGCATCCATCCGGAACTCGGGGGGCTATCGGGCCTCTCCCCGCGGGAGCGGGGAGCATCGAGAAAGAATTTGGTGATGAAAACGAAGCTTCCCGCGGTCGCGGGAAGGGGTTGAAAACCACCCTCCCGCCGCGGACGCATGGGAACTACAGGACCATTGCAACCATGGGGTGGTCGCAAAGCTCACGGTACAGGTTGTCCAACTGCTCCCGCGATGTGGCGTCGATGGTGGTCGTTACGCTCAAATACTTGCCTTCCCGGCTTGGACGCATTTCTACTGTCGATGCGTCAAAATCGGGCGCGTGCTTGGTGACCACATCCACCACTGCTTGCGCGAACCCTGCCTGCGTGCGCCCCATGATCTTGATGGGGAACTTGCAGGGAAAGGCCAGCAGCGAGTCCCTGGCAATGACTTCGTCGTTCGGTTGGCTCATGGCAATCCCCGGTTGGTTTCTCATCGGGAAAAAATATGGGGTCGAGATGCCCATTATGCAACCGGGCGGCCGGCTGCGGAAACCCGCAAATTCCCCCAAAAGCACCCCTATTTGAACCACAGCCGCATTCCGTCCCACATCCGCCCGAAAAACCCCGCGACTCCAACGTTTTCCAGGGCCACCACGGGATACTCGGCGACCGGCTTGCCTTCCAGTGTGACCTTGACTATGCCTACTCTTTGTCCGGCCGAAACCGGGGCGATCAGGGGTTCCTGGCCCACGAACTGGGCCTGGATTTTCCCCGCGCTGCCGTGGGGCACGCTGATCACCATGTCGGTTGCCAGCGACCCGGCGCGCAGTTCCGACGAGCTGCCCTTCCACACCTTCAGCGTGCTCACGGGCTGGCCCTTGGCGTACAGCTTCACATTGTCGTAAAACTGGAAGCCGAAATTGAGCAGTTTCTGGCTTTCCTGGGCGCGCATGGAATCCGAGGCCGTGCCCAGCACCACGCTCACCAGGCGGCGCTCGCCGCGCTTGGCCGAGGCGATGAGGCAGTAGCCGGCGTTGTCGGTGAAGCCGGTCTTCATGCCGTCCACGGTGGGGTCCAGCCACAGCAGGCGGTTGCGGTTCTGCTGGCGGATGTTGTTGTAGCGGAACTCCTTCTGGGAGTAATACTTGTACTGCTCGGGAAAATCGCGCACCAGGGCCGCCGCCAGGGTGGCGAGGTCGCGCGCCGTCGAGTAATGCTGCGGGTCCGGCAGGCCGGTGGCGTTCACGAAGTGGGTGTTCTTCAACCCCAGGCGCTGGGCTTCGCGGTTCATGAGCTGGGCGAACAGGTCCTCCGACCCGGCCACCAGTTCGGCCAGTGCGATGCAGGCGTCGTTGCCCGACTGAATGATCATGCCCTGGATGAGTTCTTCCACCGACACCGGCTTGCGCGGCTCGATGAACATGCGCGAACCCTCGGCCTTCCAGGCGCGTTCCGACACCGGCGCGCTCTGGGTCAGGTTGATGCGCTGCTCGCGCAATGCGCCGAACACCACATAGGCCGTCATGAGCTTGGTGAGCGAGGCCGGCTCCACGCGCTCGTCGGGCGCCAGGCTTTGCAGCACCTGCCCCGACTGGGTGTCCATGAGCAGCCAGGCCTTGGCCGCAACCGGCGGCGGCGCGGGCAGGTCGATGGCGCGCGCCGGCAGCGCCGCGAGACAGGCGCAGGCAAACAGAAGAGAAACGGCGAAAGCGCGAAGCGTGGAACGTGCGGACATGAATACTCTTATTGGAAAGAATTATTTTGCGGCGGACAGCAGCGGCGCCAGGCGCCGCGTCTCACCCACCGCCAGGACGAAGAAGCGATCGTCGGGAATGCCGGCCCTGGCGCGCTCCGCGGCCAGGGCGCGCGGCGGCTCATCCAGGGACTCGTCGGTGAGTTCGAAAGTTCCCCAGTGGATGCCGAGCGCGTACTTCGCGCCCATGTCCCGGTAAATGCGCACCGACTCCTCGGGGTTCACGTGCTGGGGCGACATGAACCAGCGCGGCTCGTAGGCGCCGATGGGCACGGCCAGCAGGTCCGGCGGACCCAGGCGCGCGCGGATGTCGGAGAAGTCCTTGGAGTAACCCGTGTCGCCGGCGAACATGACGGACAGGCTGCGGTGCTTCACGTAAAAGCCGCTCCACAGCGTGCGGTTGCGGTCGGAAAGGCCGCGCGCGCTGGTGTGCTGCACGGGCACGGCGTAAATGTCCACGGCCCCCAGGCCCACGCGGTCCCACCAGTCCACTTCCACCACGCTGTTGATGCCGATGTCGCGGAACCACGCTTCCAGTCCCAGCGGGACGATAAAGAGGGGCGGCTTGCCCGGCTGCGCGGCCAGGCGCTTGACCGTGGGCTTGTCGAGGTGGTCGTAGTGGCTGTGCGAAATCAGCACCACGTCGATGTGCGGCAACTGGTCGAAATCCAGCCCCGGCGGCACGTGCCGCGCCGGCCCGACGACGCTGAAGGGCGAGGCGCGCTCGGTGAGATGCGGATCGGTGAGGATGTTGTAGCTGCCCACCTGCAGCAGCACGGTGGAATGCCCGATCCAGGTCACCGTCGGCTCGGTGGAATTGGCGCGCAGGAAATCCACCTCCGGCGCGACGCGCGGCGTGGCCTCGCGAGGCGGCTTGGGCAGTCCCTCGCGCAACCGCTCCCATTGCCATTTCCAGAACGGGGGCGGAGGAATCTGGGTGTAGTTGTTGCGAAAGCCGTCAACCGTATGATGGGGTGGGTTGTCCGCTCCGGCCTTGAAATAGGGGCTAGCAGGGGTGGTGCACGAACCCAGCAACAGCGCGGCGCCCACTACCACCACACCTGCGGCTACGAGGACGGTTCGGATGTTTACCACCAATGTAATTTCAGCAAAAGAATCGGGTCAATGGCTGGCTACCGCACCACAACGACGGGTTTAAGCTCCAACGCCGCCCGAATGCGATCTGAAACGCTGTCCGCATCGGCGCGGCTGCGATACGGACCGGTTTGCAGGCGGAACAGGCCGCCCTTTTCCACAATCTCGACCATGCTGGTCAGCCAGGACAGTTCGCGTTGCACCCGGGCGCGCAGGCTTTCGGCCTTGTCGCGGGCCGAAAAAGCGCCGAGTTGCAGATACAGATCACCGACGGATGCAGAAGCGGTTGCGCTGTTTGTTGAGGCTTGAACGAGGCCCGCGCCTGCCGGCGCGGTAGGCTCTGTCGCGGATGCCAGCACCACGCTCCCGGTTTGCGGCGACGGAGTTGCCGGAACAGGAACGGCGGATTTGGCATCACCCGCTTTGGCAATATTCGTCGCTTGCCGTTGTGATGCCATGGCCATGATGGTGTCAGGCGTCAGCAGTTCAACTTCCACCTGCGCGCTGCCCACTTCCGCGTAGCCCAGCTTCCAGGCGGCGGTGTACGAGAGGTCGATGATGCGCCCGGACAGGAACGGTCCGCGATCGTTGACACGGACGACCACGCTGCGCCCATTGCCGACATTGGTCACCTTCGCGTAGCTGGGAATGGGCAATGTCGGGTGGGCGGCGGTCATGGCGTACATGTCATAGGGCTCGCCGCTGGAGGTGCGCTGGCCGTTGAAGCGCCGTCCGTACCAGCTTCCCACGCCGCGCTGGCGGAAGGGAGCCAGCGAGCGCATGGGCACGTAATCCACGCCGAACACGTTGTAGGGATTGTTCGCCGAACGGCTGATCGCTTCCACGCGCGGCTCGGCGTCGGGAATGGCGGCGAGGTCGGGCGGGTTGTCGCCGGGGCCGTCGTCCTTGTAGTAGCCGCCGCGGCGCGGCGCTGAAGCCCCCGGCGGCACGGATGGCGTGGCGGGCGCTGCGCTGCCGCGGTCCTCCACGGTGGGGGCCGGTGGCGCGCCCGCGCAGGCCGCGAGCAGCGCCGCCACGGCGCAGGCCCAGGCCAATGCCAGAAAACGCTTCGTCGCGGCGCTCATGTCTGCACCAGCTTGCGGTGTTTCTGCACGCTCATGAGCACCCCGATGCCGAAGAACAGCGTTACCAGCGCCGTGCCGCCGTAGGAGATGAGCGGCAGCGGCACGCCGACCACGGGCAGGATGCCGCTCACCATGCCCATGTTCACGAAAGCGTAGGTGAAGAAGGTGAGCACCACCGATCCGGCCAGGAGGCGCGAGAAGAAGGTGGGCGCGTTGGCGGCGATGACCAGGCCGCGGCCGATCAGCGCCAGGTACAGCACGATGAGCAGGATGTTGCCGATCAGGCCGAACTCCTCGGAGAACACGGCGAAAATGAAATCGGTGGAGCGCTCGGGAATGAACTCCAGGTGGGTCTGCGTGCCCTTCAGCCAGCCCTTGCCGGTGATGCCGCCCGAGCCCACGGCGATGGTGGCCTGGATGATGTGGTAGCCCGCGCCCAGCGGGTCCTGCGAGGGGTCGAGCAGGGTGAGGATGCGCCGCCTCTGGTAGTCGTGCATCATGCCCCACACCAGCGGCATGCTGGCCGCGCCGGCCAGGAACAGGCCGAGCAGGATTTTCCACGACAGCCCGGCGAGGAAGATCACGTAGAAGCCGGCCGCCGCCACCAAGAGCGCCGTGCCCAGGTCGGGCTGCTTGGCGATGAGCGCCGTGGGCACCATGAGCAGCACCGCGGCGATGACGTAGTCGTACAGGCGCAGCACCGACTCGCGCTTGTGGAAATACCAGGCCAGCATGAGCGGCATGGCGATTTTCATGATTTCCGAGGGCTGGATGCTGGTGACGCCGAGGTTGAGCCAGCGCCGCGCGCCGTTGCGCACGTCGCCCGCCACGGCCACGGCCAGCAGCAGCACCAGCCCCACCAGGTACGCCGGGGGCGCGAGGCGCATCAGCGTCTGCGGCGGAATCTGCGCCGTGATCCACATCACGGCGAAAGCC